>NZ_JAEQCE010000185.1:0-3022 GCF_020738665.1 Microcoleus sp. PH2017_08_TRC_O_A | reverse complement strand
GCATTGCCTAGGACTCCGAGGGTTCCTAAAATATTTGAGGGTTGCCCGCCCGTGACGCGGGTGAAGATGTTAGCAATTCCGCTGGGATTTTCAAAATAAGCTCCCTCTCCACTTTTGATGTTAAATTCTCGAAAACTGTGAAATAAATTCACGCCGCGAGTGGCACCACCAGTGATTCGCTCTGATGGTAAGTTGTTGATATTATCGGGTACAAGGCGCGAACTTTCTGCTCCCAAGCTGCTGTCGGGGACGATTTGGGCGATCGCACTTTCAGCAAACAGACACAGGTAAAAAAATGCAAATAATATCAGGTTCCGTCGATTAACCGCAACAAGTAAAGTTCGTAGTGCGGACTTTAGTCCGCTCTTATTCTGCGGACTAAAGTCCGCACTACGAACCGTTTTTCTTTTCGTAATCGACCGATCGCGATCTAAAAGGTAAATCACTCTTAAAATATAGTATTTGTCTCGGTCTTTGAGTTCATTAATTTGGCAAATCTGCCATAAGTAGAGATATTGGAAAATCATAATCAACCTTTTGTTAGCTAACATTCGGTCATAAAATTTCTAGCATTTGCCCTGTTTGTAGTTATCGAGGCTGACAAACAGAATCAGGACGCCTCGTGCGCTGTGGAAATTGACCGGCAACTTCCGCAGCCACCAGCGTAACTTCCCCTTTCTCATTCATCACCCAGCCTTGAGCAGGAACAACTTCCCGATCGGGAATTTCACCTTCTTCCCTTCTTCCCTTCTTCCTTCTTCCTTCTTCCTTCTTCCTTCTTCCTTCCTCTTCTATTTCTATCCACGGAAACGGTGTTTCTGTGCTACCCAGAGAGTCATTGGGGCTAGGAGGCACTCCCCCCCGACCAGTAACAGTAAACTCGTTATCGGCTCCTTCAATGCAGGGATTTGCCGCAATTAATGCAGCCGGATTCACCACATTTTGTGGCAATTCTACCAAACCTTGAGCGGGATTCACCCCAGAAGAACTAAAAGTAACAGTACCTTGCAAAGCCGGGCCTGCACTTTGAGAAATCGCGGCGATGTCGCTACTCTCAAGCAGAGAAGTAGGACTGACTTGCAAAGCTGCAAATTGCGCGTCACTGAGATTCAACCTGCTTCTGACTTGTTCCCGGCCGACTGCTGCAAAGCCCAAGACATTCGGGACATTAACATTGACGCGGCCGCCACCTGCGGTGCGGGCGTTGGCGGTGATGTCGCTATTTTCTTGGGGGAGGGCGACTAGAATCTGGCTGTTGAGATTGATGTTACCGCCGTCGGAATTACCTGCATCGGTAGTAATCCGGCTGCCGCGTCGCAACTCAATGCTTTTTGCTTGCAGGTTAATATTTGCACCCGTACCGGATACAGTTGTGCCGTCAATGCTGCTTTTGGCGTCAAGGGAAATTGCATCTGCGACAACATTGATATTACCAGCCCGTCCGGTTCCCCTAGCCTGCACCGTGACTGTAGCGCCATCCCGAACGATCAATTGACGGGTATTAAGATTCAATTCGCCAGCATTCGCCGTCGGGTTGGGACTATTAATCGGGAACCGGCTGCCGACAGAAGCATCAATTGAACTGACAGATAAACCGTTACTGCTGATGCCACTGACTTCAATGCGATCGGCATTAATAGTAACATCACCTCCATTTCCAGCACCAAAAGATCTCGTAGAAATTAGCCCCCCATCCCGCACCACCAACCTCGGCGTATCGACGCGGATATTCCCGCCCCGACTAGAACTCAAAGTTGCAGAACTCAGCGCACTATCAGTGCGATTCCCGCTAGTCAAAACAGGAGAAATTCCTGTAATTTCCACTGACTCGCTGGCCCTAACTGTTAAGTTTCCCGCCGCTCCGCCGTTCCTGGAAAACAGAAAGCCCACTAATATACCTGTTCCTAATGTAAAAGCAGAACCGTCAGCAAGACTCAAGCGCTTGGTATCAACCGTAATATCCCCTGCTCTGCCGCTAGAACCGATACTGAGAGTGCTGATTCCAGTTGATATAGCAGTTCTGCTACTGGAGTTGGACAGTTCTACCGATTCAGCAGCTTTTACGGTGATATTTCCCGACGGCCCGTTACTGTAACTCGTACTGCCGAGAAGGGAACCATCGCGCATAATTAACCGCCCAACATCAAGGTTGATGCTTCCTCCGGCACCGCTACTATCTTTAGCTGTGGCGTTGTTGATTCCAGAACTCGCGATTTCAAAAGTGTTGGCGCGGATATTCAGATTGCCGCCATTTCCAGCACCTAAAGTAATGCCGCTACCTACTACCCCATCGCGCATCAGCAGCCGTCCGGTATCGATGTTGACGCTTCCCCCATTTCCGGCGCCAGCAGTACCGTTAAAAAACATAAACTTAGGGTCAAAAGGGTCAACTGTTCCCGATAGGAGATATTTAATTACAATTTGTTGAAAGCTCTCAATTCCCTGCCCGCTCATTTCTACCGAATCAGCACCGCGCAAATTGATATTACCTCCAGCACCATCTCCTAAAGTGAAAGTAGACAATTGCGTGCCATTTTTTACTTGCATTTTTTGGGCGTTTATATCAATACCTTTTCCGCCAGCATTTCCGAAGGTGAACGCATATATTTGTGCAGCGTTGATACCGATATTTCCACCTGTTATTTCTACTCTACCGCCACCTGTTCCACTCGTGTTAATCAGCGTACCATTGGATATTTGAATATTGCCAAAGTTTTGAATGTTGCCATAATTTAAAGTAAGATTACCAGGCCCGGATACACCAGGGGTTAGTGCCAAATCTACTAAACCAGGACTGGCTACGCTACCGAGCAAAATTTGTCCGCCACTAGCAGTTAAATTGCCACCTGGGATTTGGATGTCGCCGCCAATCAGTGCTAAAGTTTGACCCTTGTCTACTGCTAAGCCAACTCTCTCGGTAATTGGAATCGCTACGGGAGATGTTGCTGGGAGATTGACTGTTCCTGTAGCTGTGGATTGATTGACAATTGTACCGGGATTGTCTCTAAATCTCAGACCAACT
>NZ_JAEQCE010000029.1:0-58618 GCF_020738665.1 Microcoleus sp. PH2017_08_TRC_O_A | reverse complement strand
TTCTTTATTAAGCTTTGTTAAATACAGAAGGCGGTTGAAACCGCTACCGACTTATCCCCATGTCTAAAGCCAGGGGCTTGCGTCTCGCTCTTTGGTCAATTGTCAGTTTTCAGTTGTCATCAGGAACAAATAAAAATTCCTCAACAACTAATAACCAATAACCAATAACCAATAACCAATAACAATTTAATCTACCATCGAAAACGTCAATTCTCCTTCACAAACTTTTTGCCCGTCCACTTCTGCAATCGCCTGCATTTTTCCGAAGCGGCGGCGTTTTACCCAGAGCAATTCTACAGTCATCAGCAACCGATCGCCCGGTACAACCTGACGGCGGAATTTGACTTTATCAATGCCGGTAAACATCCACAATCCTTGCTCAATGTCCGGTAACTGACCGAGAACCATACCGCCAACTTGAGCCATCGCTTCGACAATTAAGACACCCGGCATAATCGGTCTTCCGGGAAAATGCCCTTGAAAATGTGGTTCGTTGAAAGTCACATTTTTAATTCCTACAGCCCGCACTCCCGGCACGTAATCAACAATCCTGTCTACGAGTGCAAAAGGATAGCGGTGAGGCAATATTTTCTGGATTTCTTCGAGAGTAAAAGTAGATTTAACCGCTGGAGAATTCTCACCGTTTTCTGTGGAAACGGATTCGGAATTAGCAGTATTGAGGGTGTTAACTTCAGTCAGCGTGGACATTGCTTGAAGACTTTTGAGTGTGGTAAAAACGCGAGGGATCGCGTCTAGGTTTGTGAATTGTAACTGCTACGGACAAGCTGGAAGCTTTTCTAACTTGTCTGTAGCACGGCCTCTGTTTGGAGGAAGCATCTCAGTTTTGCTTATACAATACGCGAGCAGGGACAGCACTCAAACAAAACAATGCTGTTTACGAAAATGAGATGCTCCCAGCTTGGGAGTTCAGGGCTTTGGCAAGTTGGACGTGCAGGTTGTGACTGGCTTTGTAAGCCAAGTAATGAGCTTTTGGCAAAGTTCCCAGCAGACTGAGGTCGCCTACTAAGTCTAAGATTTTATGCCGCACTGGTTCGTTGGCAAATCTCAAGGGCGGGTTGAGCCAGCCGGATCGATCGCAAACTAGGGCGTTCTCTAGGGTACCACCTTTGATCAAACCTGCTTGTCGCAATTGTTCAACTTGGCGGGCAAGTCCAAAAGTGCGGGCTGGGGCGATCGCGCTGGCAAAACTTTCTACCTCTGGCGACCAACTGTACCATTGATTGCCGATCGCCTGTTCCTCAAAATCAATTCCGTAGCTAAACCGAGTTCGATCCGACGGTAAGGCGGCGACAAAAGCATCCCCGTTACGCACCCAAATCGGCTCAGTCAGGACGAATGAGGGATTTGGCTCTTCCTGGCATTCTTGAGGAATTAGGCCACTATGGGCGATCGCCTCTACCCAAACCAGAGCCGAACCGTCCAGCAGCGGTACTTCTGGCCCATCAACCTCAATTCGAGCATTATCCGCTCCCATGCCCACCAAAGCGCCTAATAGATGCTCTACAGTGCGAATTTGATCACCTGTCGCACCAGCCAATTCAGTAGAAAGTGCAGTCTGACAAACCGCCTCAATTGTTGCCGGAATTATCGGAGCACCGGGCAAGTCAATTCTGACAAAATAGCGGCCTTCTCCAACCGCAGCGGGCAAGACTCGGACGCGAGTTTGTTCGCCGCTGTGCAAACCAATTCCCGACACTTCAAATTTAGATTTTAAGGTACTTTGAGTCATGGAAGAAGGAAGAAGGAAGAAGGAAGAAGGAAGAAGGAAGAGGGAAGAAGGAAGAGGGAAGAAGGAAGAGGGAAGAAGGAAGAGGGGGAGAGAGGGAGAATCAGTAATTAGCGATTACCAATTACCAATTACCAATTACCTTTTCCCCAATTACCAATTACCAATTACCAATTACCAATTACCCATTACCCCTAACTAATGACTAATGACTACTGACTAATGACTCTTCAATTAGAATCGCTCGCCAATCCCAAAGTGAATTTGATTATCACCAGTGTCGTTGATACCGTAATCGATCCGGATCGGGCCTAAAGGAGATTGAATCCGCACGCCGAGGCCGTAACCGTAACCGCTACCGGGCTTTCTGCGAACACCAGCCGGGTCGCCGGGGACATCTTTGCCCGTGCCCAAATCGGTGCCTGCATCCAAAAATAGCGCTCCGCCGATAAACGAAATAATCGGGAAACGGTACTCCACGCTGCCTTCTAGGAAGCTGCGGCCGGCTCCGATTTCGCCTTCGTTGTATCCGCGCACCGAGTTGGCACCACCTAAGGCAAAGGCTTCGTAGGGAGGCAAATCTCCGAATACGGTGCCGGCTTTGAAGCTAAATGCCAGGGTTTGGGGGCCGGGGGTAAAGTTTGTGTACTTGACTGGTAGATAAAAGCTGTAGCTGGCACGCAGGCGGTTGAGCAGGATGCTGCCGGAACCTACAGGAATTGATTGTTCCATGCCAAATCTGAGCAGGGAACCGCTGGTGGGGCGGAGTGGGTCGTTGCGCCGATCGCGCACAGCACCTGCTTGAATGGTTGTCAAGTCATCGGAACCAGAGTTGCTAAAACTTAGCTGGTTGCCGAGTGCGTCCTCGGATTCGCGCCGGCCTTTGCGATCGGTAATTGAGACTCGCTGGTATTGCAAACCGAGTGAAGCTGTCCACTCAGAATCTGCAAAAGGATCGCGCGACAAGGGACGGGTAAAATTGATGCCGCCACCGGTGCGGACGATGCGGGGTCGATCGTCATTTGCCAATCTGACTTCCCTCTCGCCGCCGTCAAAAATCACGCTGATCGATCGCCTTCTAAAAATATTAGCCGTGAAAGAAGTTCGGTAAGGATCGCCCGCAATCCAGGGATCGGTAAAACTCAAGTCAAACAGGGTTTGGCGTTCCCCGATTTGTACTTCAGCCCCCAATTTTTGGTTCCTACCGTTCAAGTTTTGCTGCTGGTAACTCACCGTACCGAACAAACCCGTCGCGGAACTCAAACCCGCACCCGCAGCCAGAGAACCAGTATTTTTCTCAATGACGTTGACAATTACCCTTGCCTTGCGGGGGTCAGTCGTTCCCGGTTCCAAAGCAAGCCGCACGTCTTCAAAAATCCCCAAACCAAACACTCGCCTCAAATCTCTTTCCGCCTTGGTGCGGTTAAAGATGTCTCCCGGCTTGAGTTGTACTTCGCGGGTAATGACATAGCGGCGGGTGTTACCTCCGATCGTCTGACCGGTCGCATCCGTTGCCTCTCCCTCCTTGTTCAGGAAGCGGACATCAACGGATTCGATCTGGCCTTCTGCCACTACCAAGGTGACAGTGCCGTCGTCTGCTACTTGTGGCGCATCAGTAATTTGGCCCAAAACATAGCCGTTTTCTTGATACCAGGCATTAATTTTTTTCACTCCCTCCTCAAAGCGGCGGAGGTTGAGAATTTTGCCGTACTGATCGCGGAAGCTATCGTCAATTACGCTTTGGGGCAGCACTTGCTGACCGGTGATTGTCACTCCCCGCAGCACCGGATTTGGCTGCACGATAAAACTCACCCGCACGCCTAAGGGGGTGTCTTCCGGGACTGCACGCACGTTTCTGAAAAAGCCGGTGGCAAAAATGGCGTTGATGTCTTGTTGCAGTTGGCTGCGGTTGGTCGTGCGTCCCGGTTGGGTGCTGATGACTCGGTAAATCTCGCTTGCCAGGTCTCCGGTTGCCCCGGTAACGGTAACTTCGGCAACTAGCACTTGCGGTTCTGCTGCCCCGGCTGGTGCGGGGGCTGGTCTGGGCTGCGGTGTTCCTGGGCCCGAGGGCAATGTCGGAAGGGTGTTAGCCGGCGGTCTGGTCGGGGCCGGTCTGGTCGGGGCCGGTCTAGCCGGGGCCGGTCTGGGGGGAATTTGGGCGTTTTGGACGATCGCCCCTGATTCATCCTGGGCTGGTTTAGGAGAAACTTGGAGGTCTTGGACGATCGCCCCTGATTCGTCCTGTTTCCGAGGCTCTACGGCAACCCAGGTGGGCGAAACACCCGTCTCCGAGGGGGGGAGCGGGCTAGCCACTTGTGCCTCTGGCAGGGCATTTTGGCTGCTAGAGGCGACGGGATTGGATGCAATCTCGGGTTTGAGTTGCACCTGTGCGGGCGAAACCGGGGTTACTGGGTCTGTGACTCGGTTTGGGGGTTCGCGATCGTCTTCTCCTCTGCGAGGGGCCGCCGCTATTTTTAGGGCTGCCGCTGGGCTGCTGTTAGCGGCTGTGCGGTTTTGAGGAGAATTTTGGGTTAATTCTGGAACGGGGCGATCGGGTAATTCGATCGACGGGGCGGAAGGAACGGCAGCCAAAGCTTCCTCTGTTGATTCAGAGTAGGATGTTTGACCACTTGCCGAATTTGATAATCCGAAGGTTGCTGAGACAGTAAAAACTGCCACCAATACAGCAGATAAACGCATTTTTGTTCACTCTTTTGGGCGATCGCACACACGACATTATTTAGTCATCAGTCATTAGTCATTAGTCATTAGTCATTAGTCATCAGTCATTAGTCATTGGGCATTGTCTTTGAGCGATCCTTCAACCGCAGATGTCAGACAGATAAACACAGATAAACGCAGATGATTTCAGGGTGTTTTCCGATTTTTGCAAGAGGTCTATTAGTCATTAGTCATTAGTCATTAGTGCGAGTCTCGGAGCTCGCGAACAGCATTAGTCATGAGTCATTAGTTAACTGTCAACTGTCAACTGTCAACTGTCAACTGTTTATCTATCCCCCGCAGGGCTGTCGTAGTGTTCCCCAAATTTTAGACTAAGAGTTCAACCTCCCAGATTCATTTGTGAAGTAAATCTAAAATTTAAAATCGACTGACCGCTAAATAACCACACAAAAATAATTACATAAAGACTCCTTACTAGGCAAGAGTTTCAGTCGAAATTTCGTGTAATTAATTCGGAACTACTACTTAATTGTTGACTGTTCACCGCTGATTGCTGACATTAAAGGCAGAAGGGGTACAAACTGTGCAATTCTAGCGCATTTCCAGCCTCTATACTTTCTGAGCTAAAACCCGCTGGAGAACTTGTTGGTAAGCGCTTTCTACCGATCCCAAGTCGCGGCGGAATCTGTCTTTGTCCATCACACGGGCGTCGGGGTCAGTTTCTGCGTTGTCCCAGAGGCGACAAGTGTCGGGACTGATTTCGTCGGCGAGGATCAGATTTTGATGTTGGTCGATACCAAATTCCAGTTTGAAGTCTACCAGGGTGATGCCGCACAGGGTAAAAAATTCTTTGAGTATTTCGTTAATTTCACGGGCGGCGATCGACAGTTGCTTTACTTGTTCGGGGGTAGCTAGCTGCATTAACTGCAATCTGCCGCGGGTTAGCAGCGGGTCTCCCAGATCGTCGTTTTTGTAATAAAATTCCACCAGCGGCGGATTGATAATTGTACCGAGGGCGATTCCCGTTTGTTTGCAAAGACTACCGGCGGCAATGTTTCTGACGACGACTTCTAAGGGCAAGATGCCGACGCGGCAGACTCGCATTTGGTTGGGGGCGGGCGTGTCGATGAAGTGGGTGGGAATGCCTTTGGCTTCTAGCATCCGAAACAGGTGGGCGGATATGGCGCAGTTAATTTCGCCTTTGCCGGCGATGCTGCCGCGTTTTTGGGCGTTAAAGGCTGTGGCGTCGTCTTTGAAGTGGGTCAGCAAGATTTCGCTGTCTTCGGTGGAGTACAGGATTTTGGCTTTGCCTTCGTAGAGTTTGCGATCGGCTGACATGGCGATTAATAATATAGATGAGTTTGAGATTTTACCGTAGCTCGATCGCAAATTATACCATTTTAGATGTGAGATTTTAGATAGGGAATGCCCGATCGTGTATAGGTTTAGAGCTTACTTACCACAATACTTCGGACAGTTTTTTAACGGCCGTGTAAGCCGAGAGCGAGTAAGCCCTGCCATTTTTACGCATTTTCTGAAACTTAGGGCTGAACTTAAACATTGAAAAAATAGTCCAGCATATGGTCAGTAAGGGTTTCGGAGGCTCGACTAGATCTAAAACTGTCCGAAGTATTGTTACCAGAAAGAATTGGATTAAAGCCGGAACCCTTGTAGGGAGAAATTAAAATCAGACTATTCATTACTTCAATCCTCGGACTTCTGCGTAGAGGTCGCTCTCTGGGGGTCAACTGTCAACTGTCAACTGTCAACTGTGGAAGCCTCCAGATATATACTGCGATCGGCCCAGGCATAAATGATTCTTGACAAAGCACAATAGAGATTAGACCTGCTGGGTTCGCGATCGGTGCTGAATGAAGCTCACCATACAGACTGGCGCTTAAAAAACATCTGTAAAATGGCTGATTTATGGAAGACAAAAAAATTCATATCCTCTTGGTAGAAGATGATGAGGTGGATGTGATGAACGTCCGGCGAGCGTTCAAAAAAAATAACATTGTTAACCCCCTCTACTTGGCTGCAAACGGATTAGAAGCTCTGCATATATTGCGCCAAGAAAGCAAAACAGAGCCTGCAATGCCTCAAGCACGCCGATTGATTTTGCTCGACTTGAATATGCCGAGAATGAACGGCATCGAGTTTTTGCGAGAATTGCGGCTGGATGAAAAGTTGAAGTCGATTCCAGTGATCGTCCTCACTACTTCTAATGAAGATAGAGACAAGGTAGAAGCTTATAATTTGAATGTAGCTGGTTATATTCTTAAGCCCGTCACTTTTTCTAACTTTGTGGAAGTTATGGCTACCCTCAACAAATACTGGATGCTGAGCGAAATTCCCTAAGCCATAGAAAAGAGAACAGCAAAATTTCAAGATGGCTGTTGTGATTTTGGGAGCGGTATAGCGGTTCTCAAAAAAGTGAGGTATGCCTGCGTGCCCTATGCCCTATGCCCTATGCCCTATGCCCTATGCCCAATCGTCCGCGAATCTTTCTGAGAAAGGCTATACCTTTGTTTTAGATACTTTTGGGATGCCGCAGTTTTTTTCAGATTAATTCACAATTCGGTTGTTATGGACAAACTTATCAAAATTCTGATAGTTGATGACGATGAAGTCGATCGCATGGCGGTCAAACGCTCGCTCAAGTCTGCTCGGGTTTCGGTAGAAGTTACTGAAGCCGAAGACTGCGCCGATGCTCTGGCAAAATTATTGGTGAGGAAAAGTTCTAGTATAGCAGCGGCGAAACTCTCGCATCCAGATAAATCTCAAAAGTTAAGCGAGGTTGAGGAAACAGACAATTCGCTGCTATTAAATCAGATATTTGACTGCAAATTTGACTGCGTATTCCTAGACTACCGCTTGCCAGACGGAGACGGACTGAGTTTGGTAAAAAATGTACGGGAATCTGGGCTGAAAGTTCCGTTAATTGTACTTACCGGGCAAGGCGACGAACAAATTGCTGTGGAATTGATGAAGGCGGGAGCTTCTGATTATATCGCTAAAGGCAAGATGTCTGCTGAGAGTTTGTCGCGCAGTTTGCAGAATGCCCTTCGCGTTTACCGCGCCGAATCTCAGGCGTTTCATGCCAGTCAACAACTTAAGGAAAGCGAGGAAAGGTACAGGTTAGTTTTAGAGGGTGTAAATGACGGAATTTGGGATTGGGATTTAAGTAAAAATGAGGTTTATTGGAACGATCGCCTTTTGGAAATTATCGGTTTGCCGCGAGAGCAATTTGGCAGCACGATGGATGCTCTCTACAGCCGCCTGCACCCCGATGACAAGGACGGCATCGTCCGGGCGATCGCAGCTCATCTAGAACAAGCGATCGACTACAATGTAGAATTCCGGCTGCTGCACTCCTCAGGAGCTTACCGCTACTGCACTTCCCAGGGCAAAGCCCAGCGAAATTCCCAAGGAAAAGCGCTGCGGATGGCCGGCATGATTAGCGATATTACCGATCGCAAACAAGCCGAAGACGCGCTAGAAAGAGAACGGCAGCAACTGAAACAAATTATTACCTGCGTGCCGGTAGCAATGGCGATGTTCGATACCCAAATGCGCTATTTAGCTAACTCTCACCAATGGCTGACTCAATTTAATTTCGAGTGGCAGTCCCTGACAAATCTCAGTCATTACGAATTGTTTCCAGATACGCCAAATCGCTGGAAAATGATGTATCAAGAAGTGTTAAAGGGTGAGGTAATTTCTGTGAGCGAAGATGCTTGGGAACGAGCAGACGGCTCTGTTATATACCTGCGCTGGGCAGCTCACCCTTGGTACAATCCCGACGGCCAAGTGGGGGGAATGGTAATGGTAGCCGACAAGATTAATGAGTTGGTGGAAGCCCGAGAAACTGCCCTAGAAGCGAGCCGGGTAAAGTCGCAGTTTTTGGCGAACATGAGTCACGAAATTCGCACTCCGATGAATGGCGTTTTGGGCATGGCTCAATTGCTGCTGCGCGCTCCTCTGGAACCAAAACAGCGGGAGTCGGCTCAGACTATTTACCGCAGTGCTGAACATTTGCTGAGCGTGATTAATGATATCCTCGATTTTTCTAAGATAGAAGCCGGAGAAATGCGGCTGGAAAAGGCAGATTTTGATTTGCATAGCTGCCTGGAATCGGTGATAGAAATGGTTGCACCTTTGGCTGAGGAAAAAAATATTGAATTGAATTTTTTAATTGACAGTGCGGTGCCTAAAAAGTTGGTGGGCGACTCGGGCAGGTTGAAGCAAATATTGCTCAATTTGACGGTAAATGCGATCAAATTTACCGATCGCGGCCAAGTCTTAGTTCACGTGACGGTGAAACGGAGCAACCGATTTGCAGACGGCAGACAAGGAGAAAATTTGCTATTTTCGGTGCGCGATACTGGCATTGGAATTTCGCCGGAAGGGCAGACAAAACTGTTCCAATCTTTTTCTCAGGTAGACGCTTCTCCAACTAGGGCTTACGGAGGCACGGGTTTGGGTTTGGCTATTTGCAAGCAGTTAGTCGAAATGATGGGAGGTGCCATTGGGATTCGCAGTTTTCTCGGCAACGGTTCGACATTTTGGTTTGCTGTACCTTTGGAAAAACAGTTGCAAGTTGAGCCTCAGACTGGCGAACTTGCTCTTAAGAAGCTGTTAGTAGTCTCGGGAAGCGCTTTGAGGAGGGCGGCGGTGCGATCGCTCGCTCAAAGGTGGGGCGCCCGCTGCTACGAAGCAGAAAGCGCTGCTGCTGCTTTGACTTGGTTGAAAAATGCCAATAGTAGCATTTCTGGGCATTCAGAGGAAGGCGAAAAAAGCTGCGATGCGGTGCTGGTGGACTTGCAAATGCCGGATTTGGATGCTGAGGAATTTGCCCGGAAAGTGCGATCGACCTCGACATTTGCCTCGTTAATCGCCATGACTGCTTTGCGGGAACAGCCGAAAGCTGAAGCACTTTGCTGTCATGGTTTTAGCGGCTATTTAATCGAGCCTGTGCGGCCTTCCCGCTTGCTTGAAGCTTTGCTGGCATCGGTTAAGGGAACGGGAGAGTTTGACAGCTTGGAGGCTGCTAATACTTGCAAATTACTAGGAGTCAATTCTCGATATGTTACTCCCTATTCACCCTCATCTCTGAGAATATTGCTGGCGGAAGACCACCCGATAAATCAACAAGTTATTGTCGAACAGTTGACAGCTTTAGGCTATCATGCTGACTGCGCCTCCAACGGTCAAGAAGCGCTAGACTTGCTGGCACAAAAAAGCTATAATTTGGTGTTGATGGACTGTCAAATGCCAATACTTGACGGTTATGAAACGACAAAAAAGTTAAGGGAGCGAGAAAAGGGCGATCGGCATACTTTTGTGATTGCTTTAACGGCTCACGCTATGCCGGGAGAACGAGAAAAGTGTCTGGCGGCGGGGATGGATGATTATCTCAGCAAACCTGTAGATTTAGATACTTTGGCCATGGCGCTGAAAAAATATGAATCCCAAAATGTTGAGTTTAAAAATAAGTATGGAGTTAAAGGTATTAATTTGGTACAAAATCCTCAATTAGAAACAAATTATCCAGAAGTTTTGGAAGCAGCAATGCCTGTGGCTGTGCCGGCACCAAGGGCGATTCCCTGCGGGATAGCTTCGCTTCACGAACTTCAAGCTTGGGAACACGCAGACTGCGACGGACTGTTCGACCAAAGCAGATTGCAGCAACTCGGACAGGTTAATGTCAAATTGCCCGAGCGACTCTTGCAAGCATTTGTGGGAAACGCACAAGCTGATGTGGCTGCTGCCAAAATAGCCGCAGAAGCTAAAGATTGGTCAACTGTGGAATATCAAGCTCACCGTCTCAAGGGAACTTCTGCAAATGTGGGAGTTGCTCAGATGTCGGATTTAGCAGCACAATTGGAGCATCAGGCGCGAGGCTTTCAATCTCAACCGCCAGCTTCGGGATTGTCAACTATTGAGAGGGTTGAAAGCATATTAGCGAGTTTGTCCAGTCATTTAGCCAGAGTTCAAGAGTTTGTGGAAACTCGAATGTTTGGTTAATATTTAAGTTGTTAGATACGTCGGCAATTATAGTCGGCGATTAAAATCGCACGCCAAACAAACGATGTCCGCGACTCGACTTCGCTCGCCGAACACCTCGGCTGACTCAAGAAAACAAGGTAATTTTAACCGCACGGTCTAATTATCTTCAACCCGCGCACCATCCGGGTTTTGTCTGTATATACGCGGTTTCAACCGCCCAGTCTTTAAGAAAAAATCGATGAGTTAACCTATGACTTACGATACCGATACAAACCCTGTTTCACATAGCGAACCATTAGAAAATAATGGAGAAATTCTAACGCCTTTGATGGCTTTTGCTCGGGAAGTTTTATTACATGAAAACAATCCTCTTGCTGGGGAAAGTTATGTAAATGCTGTGCCATGTGCGCCCGAAGAAATCAATGAATTTTCTGTTGATAGTCTGGTGGCCAAAATAGCTCGGTGCTGTCGGGAAAGCAAAATAGGCAAAAAATTACCAACGGCTTTTTACGTTCACGTTTCGGCATTGTCAGCACTCAATCCTGTCTTGGTAATTTACGAAAATTGTGCCAGACGCCATCTCGAAAATATTGATGAAGCAACTTTAGTTAAGTTTTCCCTCAATCAACCTAAAATATCTTATCTTTTTTACCCCGATTTCGATACAGACGCTCACCCTGCTTTACAAACCAGCATCCAAATTAATCTGGAAACAGCGGAAGTTAAATATTTCGATTACAGCAACAGTGAAAATCCCCCGGTTTTGCACCGCAAAGAAACTTTTGTGACACCGGATTATCCCAATTACGAGAAGTTTGCTCGGCTGACTCGCTGCGAGGAAGGATGGGGACTGCTGGACAATACAAGCGCGATCGGCACTCGCGATGGTTGGCTTAAATATTTGGGATATTGCGGTGTTGAAATCCACGATCATGCTGTTGTCGAGCGTTTGAAACAGGAGAATAGCGAGTTATCAATTCCCAAGATTGAGCGGCACAAAGCTGCGATGGTACGCAACTCTATTTCTAAACCTGTGCGTCTAGTTTTGGAATCTGATTTGTTTGTTGATGGAATGACTTTTTTTGATTACGGCTGTGGCTACGGTGGCGATGTTAAATATATTGCCCAAGAGGGTTATGTTGCTGCGGGTTGGGACCCATACTATCAGCCGGATACTCCGCAAATTGGTGCGGATATTGTGAATATTGGTTATGTAATTAATGTGATTGAATCTTTGGCGGAACGCCGAGAATCTTTGCTAAATGCTTGGGAATTAACTAAGAATTTATTGGTGGTGGCGGCTCAGGTTTTGATTGATGATGGCGATAGAGGTCAAATTGCTTACGGGGATGGGGTGATCACTTCTCGCAATACTTTTCAGAAGTATTACGAGCAGGAAGAGTTGAAGGTTTATATCGATCAAGTTTTGAATGTTGATGCGATTCCTGTGGCTTTGGGAATCTATTTTGTGTTTCGGGATGCGGCGGAGGGTGAGGGTTTTCGGGCTTCTCGGTTTCGATCGCGCTTATCGACTCCCAGAGTGCGATCGCAAGTCAAGCGCTTTGAGGATTACGAGGAAATGCTGGCTCCTTTGATGGCGTTTGTGAGCGATCGCGGCCGCCTCCCGGTGAAGGGCGAATTAGCCGAAGAAGCGCCAATCAAGGAAGAATTTCACAGTTTTAACCGCGCTTGGCGGGTGATTTTGCAAGCAACGGATGCGGATGATTGGGAGACTATCGCCGACAAGCGCCGCCAGGATTTGCTAGTATATCTCGCTCTCAACGGTTTAGGCGATCGCCCTCCGATGCGGCGGCTTCCGGCTCAAATCCGCAATGACATCAAGGGTTTGTTTGACAGTTATCACAGGGCTTGCACTTTGGCAGATTTAATGCTATATAGCCTGAGCAAACCGGATATTGTGGCGGACTGTTGCGAGGATAGTGCGATCGGCTACAAACAACAGGGTTCCCTTTCGGTTCACGTCTCTGCATTAGAAGAACTAGACCCTTTATTGCGACTCTACGAAGGCTGTGCCAACCGGACAATCGGCAGACTTGACGGCGCGACAATCATCAAATTTTATGCTAATAAACCGAAAATTTCCTATTTATTTTATCCCGATTTTGATACCGATCCACATCCAGTTCTTCACACTTCCATGCACATCAATTTGCGCGGTCTTTCTGTCGGCTATCAAGACTATTCTAATTTGTCTAATCCGCCAATTTTAGTTAGAAAAGAAGCTTTTGTATCATCTAGTTATCCGCATTATCAGAAGTTTGCGAAGCTCAGTCGCCAAGAGGAAAAGTTGGGAATTTTTGATAAGTCCGGTGGATTTAAGGAGCGGGAATTGCTGAACAGTTTGGAGGAAAGTTGCGTCAAAATCAAGGGTCATCGCTTGTTTTGGCGATCGGATTCCGACCCAGAAAAATTGAAAATGCTGCAAACAACTGCGTCGGAACGTCATCAGCAAAAGATTGAGGTTAATGCGGGAAAGAGTGAAGGAACCGCAGAGGACACAGAGAGCACAGAGGATGGAAAAGAAGAGGGAGAGGAATAGGAATAGTCATGGAAACGGAGTATAATTTTAGTCGAAATGAGGAGACGGCTTGGCCTTAGTCCCTACAATTAATCACGGTAGGGACTAAGGCCAAGCCGTCTCCTCTTATCATTCCGGTGTAACCGGAATTGATATGACATCGGTGCAACCGGAATTGATATGACATCGGTGCAGAGATTCAAGAATATGCCGCAAACAACCCGGTTTCCGATCAAAACCCTACATCAAATCAAGAGATATTGACGAAACCGGGTTGTTTATCCCAGCGGATAAGTTCCTAAGTAGATGAGCAACCAAGTCCTAAATACTGATGAAATTTTCTGCTGTCAGGCTGGCTGGTGTAATTTGAGATTGTCCTGTTTGTAGATTATTCACACGAGCGATCGTCCGCCCCGTTGATCTGAGTGTAATCAGTAGATCGCGATCATTGTTAATAGCGATTGCTCCTGACCACGGAGCAAACTGTCTGTCAAGTAAATCATTATTTGCCCGATTATTAGCAACCTCTCTTGGTATAGTTGAGATTTGTAGGTCGTTGAACGATAAACCACCGCCAAGAGCAATCTTGTCTTCACCGAGAACGAAGTCAAATAAGTGATCGAAAGAGTTGGTAGCTAGCTCATTTTGAACCACAAAGGTGTCTCGTCCGGGGCCACCTGTCAAAATGTCAAACCCCCCATCACCAGACAAGAAATCGTCTCCATCACCTCCAGAGATCCGATCGTTGTCTCGTCCGCCAAACATTCGATCGTCACCTCGATCGCCCGTCAGATCGTCTGTGCCAAGATTGCCGAAAATCAAGTCGTTATCCAATCCCCCGGAGAGCTCATCTCCATCTTGGCCACCATAGATCGTATCGGAACCTGCCCCGCCCCGTAGCGTGTCACGGCCAAGATTCCCGAACAGCTCATCATTGCCACCAAAGCCATTGATGAAGTCATTGCCACCGAGGCCAAAGGTGCGACGACCATTATCAGTGTCAGTGATAACATCATCACTATCCGTACCCTGTGCATTGGGGTCAGCAGAAATGTTGATCCGAGCCATTATTTCTCAATTGTTTAAGGTTGAACGGATACATCCTAACCGATTCGGTGGACGAACCAAGACATCTGTACGATCGCAGGAATCGCCAATGCCGATCGTGGTTCAAGTCTTTGAAGGAGGCAACGTAGAACTCCGCAAAGTAAATATGGTCTAAGAAATCACTGCACCAGACCGTACTATGATAACGTATTGACATTGTAAATACATTTTACCTATACTAAGGAGTATGAATGTATACTTCGTGCTCAATGGCATTACCTTTGTATGGGATGACGGAAAAGCGCGGATTAATCCCCTAAATCATGATGGGATTACTTTTCAACAAGCTGCTGAATCCTTCTTTGACCCATTTCTAGTTGTCGTTGATGCCAGCCGCAATGACGAAGCGCGTGATGCTGTGATTGGGCTAGATAGTCGGTGGAATCTATTGTATGTGGTTCACATTGAGCGTGAAGAGAATGTCATTCGGATTATTTCAGCACGTAAAGCAACTCGTCAAGAGAGGGCAGAGTATGAAAGTTGAAGCATTAAAGCAGCGATTAAACCGCAACCGTCCAATGACTAGCGTGACTATCCGTATGCCCGAAGATGTTGTGGAAGACCTGAAGAAAGTTGCACCATTGTTAGGTTTTTCGGGTTATCAGCCATTAATTCGTGCTTATATTGGTCAAGGTTTGCGCGTTGATTTAGAACGATTTGAGAGCGAGACAGTGACAGCCCTAGTCGCAAGTTTGAAGCGTCGAGGTGTCAGTGATGCAGTGATTGATGAGGCATTAAACGAAGTCATTCATGCTAAATCCTGTTAATAGAGTAATAGTCATGGAAATGGAAGAATACTTAAAAGTGAGTGAATTTATTGATTGGCAACATCCCAAAATTATGGAATGTGCTAAACAAATCGCATCGGGACATGAGACACCAACGGCGATCGCCAAAGCGTGTTTTGAGTGGGTTCGAGATGAAATTCGTCACAGTTATGACTATCAAATGAGTCCTGTTACCTGTCGAGCTTCCGATGTTCTTCAGCACAAAACAGGTTATTGTTATGCGAAAAGTCACTTGTTAGCAGCGTTACTAAGAGCAAATGACATTCCGGCCGGTCTTTGTTACCAGCGGTTGAGTATTGACGATCGAGGTGCGCCTTACTGTTTGCACGGTTTCAATGCTATCCATTTACCTGAAGTTGGCTGGTATCGGGTTGATGCCAGAGGTAATAAAGAAGGAGTCAACGCTCAATTCACTCCACCTCAGGAACAGTTAGCGTTTAAGATTCAGTTTCCATAAGAGGCGGATTTTCCAGCCATATTCTCAAAGCCACTTCAAGTCGTTATAGAAGCATTACAAGGACAGAATAAATGGGATGATATGCCTCGCAATCTCCCAGACATTTCGTTGGAGTCTGCGAAGAGTTATGGTTTGTGGTGATATAAGCTGTTACGCATTTAAATCACTAACGAGGCCTGTAGGGTGCGTCAGCTCGATCGCTTATTAAGCAAGGGAAACGCTGCGGGCTGACGCACCCTACAATACTGTCGATCTCGTTTGTGCAAAGTGTTCAAACTCAACAGGAGAACTGGCTGAGTTATCTGGATAGTGAGATTGTTAGTGCGATCGGATATACTGAATCAAGTTTGAAAAATTAACTACGATCGCCTTTCATTCCAAAAACAATCAACTACGGAGTGGTAAATGAGTCAAAATATTTATCGATTTGAGGGTGATGACCCAGATATAAATCTTGCTAGCAAGAAGGCACGCGAATCATTTAAATATTTTTGGCGTGAGTTGTCATGGGAAAGGCGGCGAATAATTCCTGGGCTTGATATAAGTGCAGTAAAACTTGGATTTCCGACTGGAAAGATGACAGATTCTGCACCATCAGTTGAACATATGTGGATAGAGAATGTTAACTTTGATGGTCTGAAAGTTAGTGGAGATTTATTGAACGATCCGAGATGGATAGATGGAATTGGATCGGGCGACTCGATCGTGATGGGCTTCAATGATATTGATGATTGGATATATTCTATTAATGGGATAGTTTATGGTGCATATACTGTTAATGCAATACGCCTTAAAATGAATAGCGATCAAAGGCGTGTACATGATGATGCCTGGGGTTTGGAATTCGGCGATCCGAGAGAAATCCAAATTGTTCCTGATAGCTATTTAAATAAAGAGTCAAGAAATAAGGATGAATATGAAATCGGCGAACATCCCATGAGTGAGAATATGACAGTGAAATTTGATTGTGAATTCAGTGAAAATTCTGAGATTGTCCATCAAATTGATGAAAATGGCTGGACTATGCTGCAATATGAGGCATTGGCTGGCAACTTAACTCCTGTTAAATTATTACTAAAATATGGAGCCGATAAGATGATTAAGAATCCGGATGGGTTTACAGCGATTGATTTGGCAGAAGTCATGAAATGGGATCAAATTGCTGATGTTCTAAGATGATTTGTTCCTTAACAACTAAACCGGAATGATGCTGACACACTACCACCACAAAGATGATGCTCCTTTTCAAACCTTGTCTTCTTTAGCTGACGAAGACGCCTTGAGCGTGATTTCAAACCTGCGCGATCGGGCGGGGTCGGTTTATCAAAGATTTAGAGATCCTGAGAAATACTTGAAGCAACGGCGAGAAGCTGAACATTGGGTCAGGCAAGCATTCATCAGCAAGGGAGGGCGACCCATCTCAGCCTATCCTCACTATTTTGTAGTTGAAATAGCAGTGTGGATTGAAGAAGGATATAACGGGCAGAGTCGTGCGGTTCAGTTTCCAGTCTCAGCTTTTCAGTCCGAACAGGTCAGCTTCACCTATCCCGACAGTATGATTAGTTATTGGTTGCAGAGCCAAACTGACCAAGTTTTCTATCGTCCTGAGTATCACGGTCAAGTGTTCGTGCTGAGTGAAATTTGCGAGATGATAGATGCGTTTGGTATTCCAAGTGAGGAGTGGCGAATAGAAGCAGCACGAAGATATGATCTGTTCATTGAGGCTCAGGTGTGGACAAATATTCCATAGTCGTTGGTTGCAGCAGCACAATAATTCTATATCATGTTTACTCGAATCGTCCTCTTTCTTCTGGTTGCGATCGGCGGAGCGGGACTGACAATCCACATGGCTTGGAATGCGCGTTTGCGATCGTCAACCGGCTCTCCGGTTCTCACTACAATGATCTCAGTATTCGTAACTCTGCTTTCACTCGCTTTAGTGTGGGCCAGCGGAGCGACTAATCGGGGCTCCATTCCCGCATTCAATTCTCTTCCACAATGGGCCTGGTTCGGTGGGGTTTTTGCAGCATACTATCTTGTTGCATCATTGATCGCAATCCCGAAATTAGGTGTGGCGGTGGTTTTTTCATTGGTGATTGCCGGACAGATGATTGCGGCACTTGTCTTGGATTCTACTGGCGCATTTGGTGTTACCCAGATTTCTCTCAGCGTGTCTCGCATCTTAGGAACTGCATTATTGCTGATTGGAGTAATCCTGATTCAAAAACAGTGAGAATGCCTAATTTAGACGCACTAAGGAATGAGAATTAAATAACTTATAATTTGATGATTCTTGTGGGATGGGCCAGAAGAGCCCGTCCAGAAAGAACGGGCTCTCCCGCCCATCCCACAAACTTGTGTAAATTATTTAATTTGCGATCCTCAGCGTGGGTGTGACGATTAATCCATCACCTAATAGATTGCGATCGGCGCTGACTTGATGTTGCTTGCTAGCGATCGAGCGGACTAATCACTCCCTACGACTAATGCTTGACTCGCACTCGATCGCGTGCAGGTCTAAATAATAATGCCCGAAATTTTCCACATAACACCACGATTTGGGTGATTGGGCAGAAACTTTCGGTCTAATCAGATAAAATAGGGATTTTAGGCATAAACTTTCGGCTTTTGAACCCATATAGGGTGTTTAGCCAGAAACTTGACAATCAGCCTAAACGGCCTGTAATATTAGATATACCAATCCTAAATGATTTGCTGGCATTATACGCTAGTAAAACGCTTACACTCCAAAGGTTCTGGCATCCATCAATTTTTCGACTGATTTAGGGCTGCTATAGTTAGGTTTTATCTGTTTTGAGGAAGGATTATAACTATGTCTGATTACCAAATTGAGAATGTTGTCCTTGGATTTGCAACTAATCTAAATCCAGAGAGACTAGAGGTATTTGCAAAAACTCTTCGTAGCGTTTATGCTCCTCAAGTATGCGACTTAGTAATCTGCACGAATAATGTTAACAATCAGCTTTGTCAAATAGCCAAAGAGTATTCGGTAACATTTTCATACACTCCAAATACCTATTCCTTTAGTGTAAATAAGTTCTCGAAGCTTCTAAATAGAAGTATACTCTACCCAACAAAATGGCTAGCACTATCAACTCAAAATATACCGTCATTAAGAGTTATATTTTACGAAATGTACGTTCAACTATTGAAGCTATGGCATCATCCTCATTTTGTCCGGTGGTTCAGTTACAGAGACTTCCTAAAAACGAATCCACAGTATAAGAAAGTCTTTATGTCAGATGTAAAAGATGTAGCTTTTCAGTCACCCTTTTTTGATGAGGTAGATTCCTCAGAATTACACTTTTTTAAGCAGGATGTCCAATATGGAGGTGACGATTACTGGGATACAAAGTGGTATGGCGATAGCTACGGTTCCAAGGCTTTGCAAAAGGTGGTAGGCAAACCAGCTATTTGCATTGGCACAATTATGGGAAGCTCCAAGGGAGTCGATGCTTTCCTTGAAGTTCTATGTGCAGAAATTTTGAAAACTCCCTTTATTGGTATCGAGCAATCAGTCTTTAATCATCTTTTCTATACTGATGGGTTTAATAATATTCCGTTTGAAGTTCATGAAAATGCCGTAGGCCCTGTACTAACAATTGCTGGCGAATCCTTGAATCGCTTTAAAGTTTGTCCTGATGGAGTATTCACTGTAGATGGGAAATTGGCTTCGGTCATACATATGTATGACAGACATCAAGAAACTTTCGATTACTTCTCTAGACTATTGGGATACGAAATCAAACAGGAAGGTCTAGCGAAATGATCGAACTTATTCTCTGTATAAGGGTATAATTTTTGTGTTGATGCGCGATCGAGGTATTCTGGAAGCCTTGACCACTGATAGACACTTTGACCAAGAGGGTTTTACTCGTCTGTTGCGATCGGCAGACTAACACTAATACACGCAGAAACTCTCTTTGGTCGCGAACAACCAGCGGTTGGGTACTTCGCTTTCATCATGGTACACCATTTCAACGATCGCACCACAATGATGAATTCAATTGCCTATCGACCTCCGCAGCTTGGGGACGAACAAGAAATTAGTCCTTGTATGTGGGCTTCTGCGGATCTATGGGAGCTCACAGATGGAACACCAGAAAGCGTTGCCGAATGGAAAAAGATTTCTGACCTAGAAGAATTAAGAGCAAGAATCTTTAGTAGCGAGAAAAAGCTAGTCGCTACATGGAATGGGATAGTTGTTGGTTTTATTGCATTTCGGAGAGGGAATCATCTGTCGTTGTTGTTCGTCCGCAGAGAATTTGCTGGGCAAGGAATCGGTAGAGAACTATTCAACAGAGCTTAGGCAGGCAAACTATTTATATTGTGCCTGCGTAAGTCCTGTTAAATTAAGCAAACTTAATCTTCAAATAATCATCCTCCATCTTCGCCCCGGAAGGTTGCAGTGCAGCTAAAGCTTGCGGCAATACCATATTGCGGCGGTGATTCCCAATCCGAACATTCAACTCATCACCAGTTTTGCTCAACTGAATCTGATCCTTAGCAATTCCCGGCAAATACAGTTCTAGAACATATTGATTGTTGTCCTGCACAATCCTAATCGTATTTTCTGTGTAATAAACTTTGCTAGGATCTTCGTCTTTGTAAAGCGTTTCTTTCAAGCGTTCCAAGGCTGGCAAACCGCACATTTCTTCGGAATAAAGCGGCACTTCTTTCACTGGTAGCGGCCGGAAGTTCTCGTGAATTTCCTGCTTGTACTGCTGCTGGTTTTCTTTCCAGCGCTTGAAAAAGGGATCGGTTACTTCTTCGGGAATAATCCGATTTGCTACGATTAAATCTGTGGCAACATTGTACAAACTCAAATAAGCGTGGGCGCGCAAAGACTCTTTAATTACCATTTTTTCGGGATTAGTAATTAACCTGACCGAAGTCACAGTATTGTCAGTTAAAATCTTTTCCAGAGCTTCGATTTGCTCATAAAATTCATAAGGTGCATCCATCACCTCTTTGTTCGGCAAAGAAAAGCCCGCAATTGGTCTAAAAATCGGTTCAACTAAAGGTCTGAGGGCGGCTGATATGCCTTGCAATGGCTTGTAAAATTTTCTCATGTACCAGCCGCCAACTTCTGGCAAACTCAAGAGCCGCAATGCTGTGCCGGTGGGAGCAGAATCGATAATTAAAACATCATATATTCCCTCGTCGTAATGCCGTTTCATCCGCACCAAACCGAATATTTCGTCCATTCCCGGCAAAATGGCTAGTTCTTCAGCTTGTACGCCATCAAGTCCCTGGGCTCTCAAAACTTCACTAATGTAGCGTTTTACTGCTCCCCAGTTGCCTTCTAATTCTCTGAGGGCATCCAATTCTGCTCCCCACAAATTGGGTTTTACGAGTCGGGCGTCGTGTCCGAGTTCCATGTCGAAGCTGTCGGCCAAGGAGTGGGCGGGATCTGTGCTCAGCACTAGGGTTTTGTATCCCAATTCGGCGCATCGCAGCCCTGTAGCAGCGGCTACGGAGGTTTTCCCGACGCCGCCTTTTCCGGTCATTAAGATTAAGCGCATTGATTTTTGAGCTCGCCTGCAAGTTCTGTTTACTTTTTTATTGTAACGGAATGTAACTTTATGAGACTGAGGCTACAAAATATCAGTCTGTGGGGTACTGGTGGGGCGTCGGCTGGGGTGGCTGGGGTGTCGCTTAAAGGCTTGAAATATGATAGGGGGCGATGATAAATCTTGTGAAGGGCGATCGCGCTTAACATCAAATGCTGTATTAGTATTGTTTGCGATACCATTTTTCAAAACAAATACCAAAGTATTAGTAGGGTGCGTCGCGTGGGAAAAATCCCTAAGAAAAGATCGAAAATCTAATGGCGACGCACCTTGTCCCATTTGTGGGAGTCGTGCCACACAAAATTTATTGAGCATATTTAAATAGATGGTTGTGTTCCCACCCGATGTGTTCGGTGCGTCGCTATCAGATTGTCGGTTAAGTTTAGGGATTTTTCGTGCGCGACGCACCCTACAGATAATGTTGCTGATTCTTTCTTTGTGTAAAAGGCCGGAAAGCCTGTTATTGAAAATTGAGAATTCTTAAGAGATTCCTAAAGATTGAATCAATAATTTACTGTAGGGTGCGGATGGTTGTACCTTCGCCAGCGAACCAAAAATCTCTTTTCCGCCGAAGATAACTAATGTCTTTTGTTTAGAGCGAGGTTCTTGACTCAACACTTGTGAATGAACGGACAGAATGCTATCTGAATCAAAACGATAGAAACAGTGCAAGTCGCCACAAATCCCTTCTTCAAAATCCTTGAGATTAGGGTAAAGTTCATTACATGAACGCGGTTCGTGACCGATTAAAATTAGTTGATCTGATATTTCCATTTTGTTAATATCGATTAGATACATGAGCCCTTCATCAGTATTAACTAGAATGCGATCGTCTGATAGGTAGCACATATAGTAGCCAAAACCGTCATCTGCATGAGGCCATTGGCATATTCCAAGTAGATTACACTCGGGAAAACTGAATCGGCTGATTTGTCGCCCACAATCATGTACAACCACAAATTCGCCACCCGCAGGATGAAATTCTGGAGGCGCTGTGTCATAGTGACAGGGAAATTCCACGGTGTGGATTGTCGTACCATCATCATAAAGCCAGTAGATTTGCTGTCCGCCCTGACCCTCAGCAGCCGAAATAGCTAAAATTTGATTTTCTGGGTGCGGGTGAAACGAGAAGCAACTCGATCCAAAAGGATCTTCGAGCAAAACTTTTCGCTGGATTTGCCATGAATTGGTATCGCGAATTTGAATTTCTACTTCCTCGCCTTCAATTACTTTCATGCACCAAAAACGCAAGCCGTCTACATCAAACCAGCAGTCCTCAAATCCATTATCCCTAGAAGGATTAGGTAGCTGTTCTTCAAAAACTAGCTCGTTTTCTGCTGTCACAATTGCTAGATGATTGCCATTTGCCATAATTGCCGCTAGCAAGTCGCCTTTGGCGCTAATGGCTAAGCAGCTAATTTCGTCTGGAAGCTGGTATTCGTATTTTGGGGAAAAGTTGCGATCGAGTAAAGTGACTTTTTGGCGATCGCCGCTGACGAGCGTCGCCAAGTCGGAATTAATGGGTTGAGTTATGTATGAGAACGACCAGTCAATTTGTCTTTCATTTTTTGGTAAAATCAGCATAAAGATATTTCGAGAATTTTAAGTCGGCATAATGTCGTCAAGTTGCAATTGTAAATTGGGAAATAGATAAGAAGAAATCGGCTCTCCCAAGCGATATTGTTGCTGCTGGTAAACTCCATTAACCAACTGGCAGACTGTGAAAGTAGGTTGCTTGGGAGAGCCGATAAATTGCAAACCCCCCAAGCCTCGAAAGTCCACAATCCAATATTCTGCAATCTTCAAAAAAGCGTATTCTTCCACTTTTCTTGCATAATCATCTTGCCAATTAGTGCTGACCACTTCGGCAACAAGCTTAATTGTACTATCTTTACAAATCACTGGTTCTTTTTGCCAAAGGGGTTCACTACCAAGTTCTGCTTTATCTAAAACAACTACATCAGGACGCAGTGCTGTGGCCTCAGCGTATAGCGGTTTTATTAAACAAGTTTTTGGAACCAACCAATTGAATCGATCGCGAAAAATTTCTACGTAAATTCTACCAGCAATACTACCTGCAACCGCTTCGTGAGGACCAGTAGGTTCCATGTCTCTGAGTTCTCCATCAATGAGTTCATATCGTGTATTATCCCCATATAGGGCAATAAACTCCTCAAAGCTAAGTAGTTTGGATGGGGTGTATGTCATAGGTTCTTTCTTAATGAGATGTAGCTTAATTAAAAGTTTTGCGTGCGGGTAGGGAGTAGAGTTCTGCTAAGTTTATTATACTCGCTCGATTCTAAGTTTATTAGACATCTCCAAAAAACCTTATCAAGAACAGGCAGGATGCCTGTTCCACATTAATTATTGGAGATGTCTATTATACTCGCTCGATTGCATGACCGTCTATGAGGCTGGGGTTTAAACCCCTGCCGGACTGCGGTAAAGCGCGTATTTGCTGGCACTAAATTATCATCAATTCGTAGTTTTCCCCCCCGCCTTCTGCACGGGAACAGCAACCGCTTGCGGTTTCTTCTTCGCCCCAAACATCCCGAAGAAGTCGTGCAGCAAAATATAAAAACACGGAATAATAAACAGCGTCAGCAGCGTCGCCAGCGACAAACCCGAAAACACCACAACCCCCAAAGGTTGCAGAAACTCCGAACCTTCTCCAATTCCCAAAGCGAGGGGAAACAAACCCAAAACTGTGGTAATAGTTGTCATCAAAATCGGACGCAAACGTTGAGGTGCCGCCCTGACAATTGCTGTCGCGCGATCGACCTTTTCGTCTTCCCGAATTTGGTTGGCTAATTCTACCATAATAATGCCGTTATTCACGATAATTCCTACGAGCAAAATTGCCCCGATCATCACCGTCGCCCCGATCGCAGTTTTGGTCACGTACAGCCCGAAAACACCCCCAGCCAACGCCAGCGGCACTGTCAGCAAAATCACCAGCGGATCGACTAGAGAATTGTACTGTACCGCCATCGCGACAAACACTAAAAAAGTCGCCAATCCGCCCAAAAGTTTCAGAGAAGTTTGCAATTGCTGGTTGGTTTCCGCAGCCGAACTCGGCACAATTGTAACTCCTGGCGGCAGCTTTATTTCTGATAAAACTGCATCGACTTGTTTGACAGCATCGCCCAAACTTGCACCGCGATTTAAGTTTCCCACAACTAAGAAAACTTGCCGCTGGTTGAGACGCTGAATTTCTCCCGGCGCTTGGCCGATCGCAATTTTTGCCACATCGCTCAAACGGACGATGCTATTATTGCCAGATAAGGGAATTTGTCCGAGTTGGGCGATCGATTTGACAGAAGTGCGATCGAACTGCACGCGCACGTCTACCAAACGGTTTCCCCGCTGCACTTGAGTCGGAACAGAACCTTCAATTGCTGTTTGAACCGTCTCCCCAATGTCTCGGGCACTGAGCCCGTACAAAGAAGCTCTTTCCCAGTCAGGACGGATTTGCACTTCCGACTGCGGCGCGTCTCCATCCGGCCGAAACCGCGCTAATTTTACCTTTTCATCCAATTCTTTTAATATCTTACGGCCTGCTTCTTGCAATGATTTTTCGGTTGGGCCCTGAAGTATGACATCAATTTCGCCGCCCCTGACTGGGGAATTCGTTAACACTAAACCCCTGATTCCCTCTGGGACTAAGCGCAGGCGAGTGCCTTTTGGAACGTCTATTTTCCTTAATTCCTCAGTCATTCTTTCCGTAAAGGCGATCGTATTTGTGCCTTTTTTCAGCGTAATCGTGCTGCTTCCCCGGAGCAAATTCTCGATCGTATTGTTGCCGAACAGCAGCCCTCCGGCTGTGGTTAAAGTATACTCGGTTTCTGGCTGTGCGAGCAGCAGTTTATCGGCGGCTGCAACTACTTTTTGATTGGTTTCCAAGTTAGTACCGGGAGGAAACAAAGCAAATAATCGGGCTTGGCTGGTATTGATTCTTGGCAATATTTCCTGGGGAATTTGACTTGCCATCACCCAAGTTCCGCAGCCTAAAATTATAAAAGCCAGTGGAATGATAATTAAGCGCAAACCCAGCACTTTTGACAGCACCGCACCGTAAGCCCGCGTGCCGTTTTCAAAGCCGCGGTTGAAATGTTTTATCGGCCCGAATTGACTGACGCCGCTAGAATAAGACATTCCCATCAAGCGAGAAGTCAGCATCGGTACTACAGTTACAGCTACTAGCAAAGATGCTGCTACTGCAAAGCAAATTGTCAAAATTAATTCGCTAAATAGCAGGGAAAAGAAGCCGCCAATCAGCAAAAATGGCAGCACCGATACTAAGTTCGCCGCCGTGGAAGCAACCATTGCTGATTCTACTTCTTGACTTCGCATTACCGACTCTTCTATTGTGAGTTCTTTGCGATTTTTGATTTTGCCTTTTTTGAGGTCGGGGTTGC
The DNA here is from genome assembly GCF_020738665.1 of Microcoleus sp. PH2017_08_TRC_O_A. Taxonomy (NCBI): domain Bacteria; kingdom Bacillati; phylum Cyanobacteriota; class Cyanophyceae; order Oscillatoriales; family Microcoleaceae; genus Microcoleus; species Microcoleus sp. PH2017_08_TRC_O_A. The sequence goes on along the minus strand of NZ_JAEQCE010000029.1, from coordinate 33,277 downwards.
TGTTTAAACCGACTACAATATTTTCTAAAATAACTACGCTGGTGTCAATTGCCTGACCGATTCCCAAGGCTAAACCGCCCAAACTAAACAAGTTCAGCGACAAGCCGAACAGCCGCATTAAAATAATCGCAGCTAAAGTACACAGGGGAATAGTCAGAGAGATAATCAGCGTTTGTCTGAGGGAACCTAAAAAGAACAAAACGGCGATCGCAGCCAAGACGGCCCCGGAAATTCCCGCATTCGCTACATCGGCTAAGGAATTGCGGATAAAGCGGGATTCGTCTAAGGTAGTAACTACTTTCATATCTGCCGAAATCAAGCCCGCTTTCTGCATTTCTTTGAGGCGATTTTTTACGCCGTCTACAACAGTAATTGTGTTGGCGTCCGGCTGTTTCAAAATGCTGATTTTAACGGCGGGTTTTTGATTGAGAAAAACTTTGACTCGCTGTTCTTCTGTGCCGTCGTTGACTTTGGCAAAATCGCGCAGGTAAACTCGTTTTGGCGGGTTGGAACCGGATATTTGAAAGGAAAGGTTGTTGATTTCGGCGGCTGTTTTAAATCGACCGATTGTGCGAGTCAGCGGTTCGTTGGATTCTTGGCGCAGTCGGCCGCCGGAAGTGTCTAAATTGCGATCGCGCAAAGCACTAAAAACATCGTTAAGATTAACTCCTAAACTTTGCAGCCGGTTCAGGTCAATATTAACTTGAATTTCTTCTTGAACGCCGCCGGAAACGTCAACGGAAGCTACTCCGGGAATTACATTAATTTCCCTGGCTAATTCGTCATCGGCGAATACTCGCAAATCTACGCCTTGGCGCGAGTCTGAAGTCAGCGCAAATTCGTAAACCGGCTGTTGGGAAGGGTCAAATTTAAATAGAGTGGGGGATGCAACGGTATCGGGAAGTCGGTTGCGAATGCGGTTGACGGAGGCTGTGGCGTCGTTGAGGGCTTGGTTGATATCTCCGCCGGGTTTGAAGAATAAATCGACGCTGACTTGTCCTTCGCGGGTGCGGGAAAACACTTGCGTGACTCCTTCTGTGGCGGAAAGTCCTTGTTCGAGGGGGCGGGTAATTTCGTCAACTGCGACTTCTGGGGAGACTCCCGGTGCGTCTAGGCGCACGCTGATGCGGGGATAGGTGATGGAGGGTAGCAAGTCAACGGGCAGTTGGGTGATGTAGAAAATGCCCACTACGACGATCGCCAATGTCAGCATTATAGTGCCGATGTGGCGGCGGATTGAGATGCTGCTAATGCTGAATCCGGGTTTGTCGGCTGTCATGCGATTTTAGATTAGAGATTTTAGATTAGACTATTGGGGATTATTCGATTTTAGATTGAAAAGTTTAGGGTCTCACTCAGCCTGCGAAGGCATGAATCGGGGGATTGCGACCAACTTCTTTTCGATCGCATTTTATTGTTGATTGGGAGCGATCGACTATTTACACTCCACTTTTTGCAATTATAATAAAATTCAATAAAATGTAAATAAAGTTTTTTTGAATATTCCTTTAGAGGTAGTCGCCCTCAACCGAAATTGACATAAGTTGCGATCGGCTGTTGAATTTCTGTAAGTTATCGCAAATAGGAACAGGCAAGATGCCTGTTCCACAAGAATGTTTATTGATTGTGGAACAAGCATCTTGCATTATCACAAATAGGGGAGCATCTCAGTTTTGCAAGAAGCATTTTTTATCGTAGTGCTGTCCCCGCACAGCAAAGCTTGTACAAGCTTTGCTGTGCGGGGACAGCACTGTAAATGCAAAACTGAGATGCTCCCACAAATAGCAACAGGCAAGATGCCTGTTCCCTCTTCCTTCTTCCTTAATTTACTGTACTTGACTTCCGTGGGCGCGCGGGTCTGAACTGCTTGTTTTTACAGGGCCTGTGGCGGGAGTAAAATCAGAAACTTGACCGGAAGATTGCGAGTGCGGTATTGGTTTTCCTGCAATTAAAGCCTCTAAATTATCTTCCATAATACTGCGCGGTGTTTCGCCGATCGTTTCAGCAACGCTGCTGCCTTTATTATTCAAATAGACAAAGTGTGGAATGCCATCTACTCGATATTTGCTGATTTCTGGCAGCCATTTGTCATTGTCTACATTCAGCATGACAAAATTCATTGGTTCGGCATATTTCTGTTTGATGGCGCTTAAGTCCTTAGCCATTGCTTGACAGCTACCGCACCAATCAGCGTAAAATTCCATGAGTGTTGGCTTGCCGTTTGTTAAGGCTGTTGCTATCGGTGCGGAGGCTTTTGCCATTTCGGTGAGACTGCTTGATGGCGTTTGAGTTCGCACTCCTAAGAAGAGGGATACTGAAAGGGCGATCGCTGCTAATACGATCAATAAGTTTCTGACGCGCGCGGCGGCATTTATTTCGGAATCTGCGGGTGCAGGAGTTGAGTTGGGCGAATTAAGACTCATAAAATAAATTGGGATCTTATTTCTATGTTTTTATTTTTAATAAACACTTTAAATTATACCACATTTTGAGATAATCAGACCAATCTCATCAAAAAATTGGCTGAGGCCAGTAATTAGAGCAAGTGCGCTAAAACAATAAGATAAGAAAGATTGTGTTTGTAAATTACCGAGGTAACAGTGAAAAAACGGGTAACGCTGACGTTTCCACAACGATCGATCCAAATGCCTGTCACCTATCGACTGGCCAAGGATTTTAATGTTGCAGCCAACATTATCCGCGCTCAGGTGGCTCCGAATCAAGTGGGCAAACTGGTGCTAGAGTTATCAGGGGACATTGACCAACTAGAAGCGGCGATCGACTGGATGCGATCGCAAAATATCGGCGTTTCCCTAGCCAGCAGGGAAATACTCATCGACGAAGATACCTGCGTTCACTGCGGCTTGTGCACGGGGGTTTGCCCGACAGAAGCCTTGACCCTTGACCCAGAAAGCTTTAAACTAACGTTTGCTCGATCGCGCTGTATCGTCTGCGAGCAGTGCATCCCTACTTGTCCGGTGCAAGCTATTTCTACTAACCTCTAAGCCCGCACACAAATTTATCGGGTCAGCCGATTTTAGATTTTAGATTGAATAATTTTAGATTTACTCGTAGCGCCGTGAATCTGGAAGTTTAAGCATGAGTCTAAAATTTTGGAATCGACCATTATGAGTGCCGGCAAGCAAATAACCGTTTTTGGGCGGGGTCATCTTTATGTTGCTTGGTTCCCCTAATTTGTATATCGAATGAAACTAAATTCTTGGTTTTCCTTAACTCTACTTTTTGTTACTTATTTCATTTTTGGCTGGAAATTATCTGAATTTGATATTCCCCCGCACCTGACTTGGTTTTTCGCCGTGGCTGCTGTTTTAGTGTTAGCTATCGCGTTGTCATTCCCGCTGAAGGAGATAAAAAGATGGCTCATGCGCTGGTTTTCGAGTGATAGTGGGGCTTTTATTTCGATTATTGTAGGAGCTTTTTTGGCAGTTATAGTTGTTACCTGGATGCACCTTTTTGTGACGGTTTTAGTCTTGACTTCAGCCGGAGCTTTGGCAAGACTAGATATTCAAATGTTTGGGCACCAAAGATGGCGGACTTTTGCGATATTAGCTACTATTTCTTTAACTGGTTTGGGGGTGGGCGGAGCGATCGAGTTTTTGTCAAGAACAGGCAGGCTAGTATTACCTTAATGAGGAACGGGCAATTCACCCAACCAAATTCTACAACTCGCAACGGATATTTAGCGCAAAACTATGCGATCGCTCATCAATAAATACATATCGTTTTTTTCAATACCCACCGCCCCCGACTAAGGTCTTCGGGCCTTAATTCTAGCAGTTTTCAAATTTCATGAGGTAGAGCTTCCCAATTACCAATTACCAATTCCCAATTCCCCATTACCAATTAATGAACCTGGAGTGCAACTGAAAACCACTATGGCAATATCAATCTGTAGCGACTGTTGTTCAAAATCTTATTCCCAAGATCCGTAACTCCGGCAGCCAAAAACTAAATCCCAATAAAAAAGCAGCTTTAGGGAGCTGCTCGTCAGAATGCATGAGGTATTGTTTTTAGAATAGGACAGGTTGAATTCGATCGATCTTGGGTTACATTTTTTGATACGAGAGCATTGATGAGTCAATGGACGATCGCAAAATCGTCACACAGGAGGATAACATCAATGCTAATTTTTCCGACAATGAGGTTAGCGTTTAACTGTCCTTGCGCCCTACAGCCCTTCAGCGGTGGGGCCATTTTATTTTTAGAGAGAACTCAATAGCCGACTTTAACGCATCAGACGAGTCTGCCATTAGTTTTTGCACAAAAGCTCCATCGCTTAATCCTCACACTTAATAAAACTTACGCGCCACATTTATTCAAACCCGGTTGATTCCCAAATATTCGGTGGTAAAACCGACACACTCACCCAGAAATCAGTATTTTTACGGAATTCACAAGTCATCAAAAATCGGCTATTTTCCCAGAAACCCGCTTTATGACTGTCTCAATTGATATCAGACTCTGTTTTAGATCCGATCGAGCAACCGAGCCAGAGGGTTAGGACGTTTTTAATTGTCGAAACCGTTGCTTTCTTCTTCCGACTTCCCTCTTCCTTCTTCCTTCTTCCTTCTTCCTTCCTCTAGAACTTTTTTGATTTCCTCGATCGCCCGACGCGCAACTTCTTCAGGCCTTTCGCCTCCGGAAATGCCAACTCGGACATCTGCTTGAGCGTAGAAACGCTCTCGTTCGCTCAAAAGGCTTTCCAACTTAGATTTGAGGTCTCCCTCCCGCAGTAGGGGCCGAGTGCTGTCCGATCGCAGTCGATCGCACAATTGGTTTATCGGCACATCCAGCCAAACCACTATACCGTAATGCAAGTAACCCCAATTTGTCGATCGGGCAACAATACCGCCGCCCGTAGCCACGATCGAATTTTGATAAGCAGCCAATTCGCCGAGCACTTTCGTTTCTAATTCCCGAAAAGCCTCTTCGCCTTCGCGATCGAAAATCTCAGCAATTGACTGATTAGCAACTCGCACAATTAGTTCATCCGTATCAAAAAAACGGTATTTTAATTCCCTTGCCAAAATCCGCCCCACCGTGGTTTTGCCCACACCCATCATCCCGACGAGATAGATATTAACTCCCCTCAACAAATCCACCGTCAAATCCTCCAATATTTTGCTATTTTTTCAGGTTAATCGGGCCGTCGCTGGGACGTGAGTCGTCCTCATCAAAGACATCATCCTCATCCAATCCCCAATCATCCTCTGTGTCTGCACTAGGATTTTGGGGTACTTGGGCGCCACCCCCTGGAGGTATGGGATCTTGCGGGGGAACCAGCACTCGATACTCTGCATCGTAGACAGACTCTGTTTGTCCCACCCCCGACTTGCTGGGATCTCGATAGCCATAGGAGTATACTGAGCCAGCCCAAGACTTGCTTTTTGGTTCCTGCTTCGATTCGTAAGCCCTCGGATTTGCTGCTGGAACGTCATTTACCTGCGGTCGATCGGCAAAATCGCGATCGTCCCCCCAATCATCATCGCTGCCGCCAGAGACCGATTTTGAGCCATCTGAAACCCAATCATCTTCATCATCTGCGGCTTGAATAATTGTCGGTTGATTGTAATTCTTGGCAACAGCAGGGTTTGGAGTTTCTGGTTGGAAAGTCTGCGGAGTGTAGCCTGCCGGTGTCCCGTACTCAGTTCGATCGGAAGTTTGGCTATTTTCTGTCTCAAAATCGGGGTCAATCTCCTGTTTTCTGGGAGGAGGAGGAGGCGCGTAAGCTGTTCTCCTGTCTGCTGAGACAGCCTCACGGCTGCGAATGTTGCGCCCGCTGGGAGTTCGTGTTTGAGATAGGTAATTTGAAAAGGAAAGCAAAGCAGAAATCAATAAAGACGTGACAACTCCCGTCCCCATGCTGAGCAAAATCCAGATAGATAAGGGTAAAGCGGGCGATCGAATTCCCAAAAATACCAGCGATAATGCCGGCTCCACATTTTGTAAGGCAAAAATAGTTAGCCCTACCACAATCACGAGCAATAATACAGGACGCATATCAAATTTTAATTGGTAATGGGTAATTGGTAATGGGTAATGGGTAATGGGTAATGGGTAATTGGTAATTGGTAATTGGTAATTGGTAATGGGTAATTGGTAATTGGTAATTGGTAATTGGTAATTGGTAATTGGTAATTGGTAATGGGTAATGGGTAATGGGTAATGGGTAATGGGTAATGGGTAATTGGTAATTGGTAATGGGTAATTGGTAATTGGTAATTGGTAATTGGTAATTGGTAATGGGTAATTGGTAATTGGTAATGGGTAATTGGTAATTGGTAATTGGTAATGGTTATTGGTTATTGATTATTGATTATTGTCAACTATCAACTATCAACTATCAACTGCCAACTGCCAACTGCCAACTATCAACTATCAACTGCCAACTGCCAACTGCCAACTGCCAACTGCCAACTATCAACTATCAACTGCCAACTGCCAACTGCCAACTGCCAACTGACTACTCTTCTTCCTTCCAGCGTTTGAGAGGAACGCAATCAATCCCCAACTGATCCAAAGCACGAGCCACCACAAAGTCTACCAAATCTTCAATAGTTTGCGGATTGTGATACCAAGCAGGAATCGCTGGCACTATTCTAGCTCCAGCTTCCGCCAACGTAGTTAAATTCCGCAGGTGAATCAAACTAAAAGGGGTTTCTCTAGGTACAAGTACCAATTTTCGCCCTTCCTTGAGCTGAACGTCGGCCGCTCTTTCGAGTAAATCCGAGCTCAAGCCAGCCGCCAACTTGCCTAGTGTACTCATGCTACAGGGAATAATCATCATCCCTTCGGTGCGAAACGATCCGCTAGCAATATTAGCACCAACATCTTGCCAGGGATGACACCGGAGTTTGCCAGAATTGGGTACTCCTGCTTGTTCTCGCCAGAATTCTTCTTGCAAAGTCGGTTCTGCGGGCATTCGGATGTTCTGTTCGCTTTGCCAAACTATGTAGGTAGATTTTGATGCTACCAGTTCGACGGCACGATCGGCTTCCAACAGATATTTTAAAGTCCGCACGGCGTAAATCAGTCCCGATGCTCCAGTCACTCCTACAATCAGCGGGTAGTTATTTGTCATTTGTTATTTGTTAGTTGTTATTTGTTAGTTGTTATTTGTTAGTTATTAGTTGACTGTGGGAGCATCTCACCTTTTGCAAAAAAGCAATTTCTTCACAGTGCGAGCTTAAGAGCTCGCGAGTTGGATAGATCGCGAGCGGGGACAGCACTATAAAATCAAAACTGAGATGCTCCCGTTGACTGTTGACTGTTGTTAATTATTTTTGGATGATTTATGACTATAGTTTGCTCCCAATTTATCAATACTTAGTTGCTAGACAATGACAACTAAGTATTGAGGAAAATCAACTGTCAACTGTCAACTGTCAACTGTCAACTGTCAACTGTCACCTGACTATTCCTCATCATCAAAAGCTTGGCTGCCACCACCAACTGCAACTAAGTCAATTTGTTGGCGGTAGTAGTCAACGCTCTTAACTTGAACTTCTACCCGATCGCCCAAACGGTACTGATTGCGGTTTTTGCGACCAACTAGAGTTTGCTGGCGCGATCGATATTCATACCAATCATCCTTCAGCGAAGAAACGTGCACCAACCCTTCAACTCGCAAAAGTTCACTTTCCGGCGGCCGCACCTCAATTTCCACAAAGAAACCGTAAGACTGCACCCCTGTAATCAAACCCTGGAAAGTTTGACCAGTGCGCTCTTTCATCAATCCCGTTTTCTTCAATCCCTGCAAATCGCTTTCGGCATCCTCAGCAACCCTTTCGCGTTCCGTCAGGTGTACCACCGCCGCTGCAAACTCTGTCTCAAACTCGTGATGCAAGTCTGGCGGCAGGACATTCCAAGTAATTTGACCGTGACAGGAGGAATGGTGCAGGTTGACTTTTTCTTTCGCACGAGTTGTGCGGCTGCTGCGGCCTTGCTCTAACACAGCGTGCAACACCCGCAGCACCAGCAAATCGGCGTAGCGGGAAAGCGGCGAAGTGCAGCGCGTGTAGCCATCTGACAGGGCCAAACCGAAGTGCGGCTTGGGAGTTGTGCTGTAAACAGCGGGCTTCATCGTGTCTTCGAGCAGGTAGGTGAGAACTCTTTCGGACTTGAGGCCGGCAAACTGTTGGGTAAATCGCTGGAAGTCAAAGGGCAGAACTTCTTCCTCGTTTTCGAGATACAGTTCGCCTCCGAGGTTGTTGGAGAGTTTGATGAACTCTTGAATGTCTGCCGGATCTGGCATCGGTTGGACGCGGTAGATTGCTGGGACTCCCAAGGCTTGCAGGTGAGTGGCGACAGCTTCGTTGGCAAGTACGACCAACTCCGAGACAGCCGACTGGGCGGCGGGAGCCGTTGCAAAAGCTCCTAATTCGCCTTCGTCGTCGAAGTGAGAGTTAGCATCTGGCAAATTTAGTTCAAAAGCTCCCCGCTTGAGCCTCGCCTGTCTGGCAGCCTTTGAGGCTGCGGAGATTTGAGCGAGGAAAGGACGGAGGGCGGAGGATAAAGCGGGATCTTCGGCATCGGAGCCTGGTTCGATAATTGCTTGAGCTTGCTCGTAGGTTAGCTGGTAGTCAATGTGAATGACGCTGGTTTGAATTTCGTATTCTAGGAGTTCTCCTGATTCGTCTAGGGTGAGCATGATGCTGAATGCCAGCCGTTCGGTGTCTAGCAGCAGGGAGCAGCGCTCGTTGAGGAGTTCTGGCACTACGGCGATGATTTTTTCTCCCAAATGGGCTGCTGTGCCTCGTTTGCGGGCTTCGCGATCTAGGGGAGTTTCGGGCTGTACGTACTCGGCGGCGTCGGTGACGTGGATTCCAACTTGCCAGCCGCCGGACTTCAGACTTTCGATCGACAATGCGTGTTCTATTGGCGGATCTGAGAGGAATGAGGTGGGGTCAAACTCGTTTTCGGTTGCGTCGTCTGAGAAACTTTCCTGCTGAGTTTTCGGGGCATCATTTTCGCCGTTGGTTTCTATCGGTTCATTTCTGCTGAAGGTAACAGTCAAGATGTTCCGCAAATCTAGCCGTTTTTTGATGTCGGTTTTTTTGACTTTGCTGGGCAAATTTTCGGCTGCTTTGATGACGGCTGCGGGGAAGGAGCGCGGCAAGTCGTGCTTGCAGCATACGATGTCGAGGTCGTCGGCGGCTTCGGCGTCGGAACCGAGTACCTGTACTACTTTCCCGACTGGGCGGTGGGTTCCCAGGGGATAGCGTTTGACTTCGACGTGTACTAAATGGTCGATCGCCTCTTGGAGATTTGTACCGTTGGCGAGCAAGTCTAGTTCAAACAACAGGCGATCGTCCAGGGGAATTGCTCTGTAGCTGACGCGGCCGGTGGGGGTGGCGGTTTGCTTGACTCGCGCCAGTACCGAGGGGTTAGCGCGTTCGAGGATCAGCATAACTTCGCCTTCGGGCGATCGGCGGCGGCTACCTTCTTTGATAATTTTCACTAAAACTCGATCGCCATTCCAAGCAGTCGAGAGGTGACTTTCCCGCACATAAACGTCTTCTGAACCTTCAGCATCTTGAATTGCAAAGCAAAATCCTTTGCTCGAACAGCGCAGTTTTGCTTCTACCACGTCATCTTCAGCTACTCGACGATAGCGGCCTTTGTCTTTGACTAATATGCCAATTTTCTCTAGAGCTTCTAATGCGATTTGAAGTTTGAGTTGACTGGTTTCATCATTGCAGTCGAGTTTTTTTTCTAGTGCTTTGGGAGCCACTAATTTGTCTTCTGTAAAATTTGCCAGCAGTGCAGCGATAGAAAATTCCATGTAGCGATCGATCCTCTTGTTTCCAGCAATTAGTCTAATTTTGGCGAAATCAGCCGCACCCTCTTTTGCCCTCGCTGTGCCTGCTTCCCAACAAATGCGCGGGTTAGTAGGTGGAGATACCAGCACAGTCGGTGCTACCCGTGCGCGGGGATTTTTTCAGATTATTTCCCCACACCAGCAGTCGCTAATTGTCTGCTGTCTGTCAGCAAATGACAGATGATGGTGCAGACAAATACCCCATACCCTATTCCCCAATACAATTTTTTAGCGTTGGTTCCTTTGCTTTTGGCTTGCAGCGCCGAGCTCTTCGCGAAGTAGAAAGCCCCTGTCGGTTCTTAAAAGATGACTCGATGCTGAAAGCGACGGGTTGAGTCCTGGATCGGGAGATGGAGAGATGCAGAGGGAGAAAATTTGCATTTGGGCCTCCTGCCTTTTTCCTTCTGCCTTTTTCCTGCTTTCTTCTGCTTTTTGAAGTGCCTCTTGCCTTGTGCTAAAGCCAAAGATTTTACCGTCTCAAGGCAAAATTGCTAGTAGCTCGCCGCTGCGATACCCCTGTTTTTGCAAGCGTTCTGCCCTTGCGGACGGAGGTGCAATTCAGGGTAGGGAGCAATCTGTGCTGTAGAAAGTGCAAGGTACACAAAACCGGAGACTTTTACTACTTTTGCCTAGTTGCTGTGTCATCTCCTATAGGTAGAAATGACGCCCGGTGCTTGTTAGCTTAAACCGCCGGATGTGGGATAGGGTTTAGTCGCGTGAAAGGTTGCGCGGATGATTCACCTTACATTTATTGTATGTTGAATATGTGCTTTCAGAAAAATGTTTTCTCTGGGTTGTACTAAACTTAAGTCATCAGCCCCTTCTGGTTTCGGGGTCAAAAAATTATGTTTGCTGAATTTCGCGCCCTTTATCCCGCTGGACAGTTGATCTGTGAGTTGCTGACTATTCATCACGGTAAGTTTGTGGTTCGCTGTCTGGTTCAGGTTGACGGCAAAACTCTCGCTACTGGTATGTCCGCTGCTGAGTCTGTTGAGGATGCTGAAGACCGCGCCCGATCGCGAGCGATTGCTGTCCTCGCATTTGCTGCTGCTCCGGCTCCGGTTGCTGCTGTTCCCGTTCCGGCTCCGGCTCCGGCTTCGGTTGCTGCTGTTCCCGTTCCGGCTCCGGTTGCTGTTGTTCCCGTTCCGGCTCCGGCTCCGGTTGTTCCCGTTCCCGTAGCCCCCCCTCCTGTTGTTCCCGTTCCCGTTCCCGTTGGGCCAGCCCTTGCTCCGCTTCCGGTTTTAGAAATGCCTGTTCCAGACAAAATTGACATACCACATCAAAGCAATTTTGTCAATAGGGAAACCAAATTAAATGCAGAGCCGACGATCGCACCTGTAGCGGAACCTTTGCCGCCAACAGTCGATTTACCTCCGGCGGTGGGATTTGTACCGAAGCAGTTAGACTCGGACGCTTGGCTGTCTTCCAGCTACGGCGAACCGCTTCCAGAATTGGAAGTGCCAAATACTAGCCAAAGCGAACTGTCGCAAGGTGCGGCCGAAGTCCGGGAATTGCAACCGATCGCGGTAGGAATTCCCAGCGATGCGATCGAAGATGATTCTGATACGATCGCCCAAATAGACGCAATTCTCAAACGGCTGCGATGGACAAAAAAACAGGAAACCGACTGTCTCGAACAAAATTATGGCAAGTCATCGCAGAGAGAACTTGCTAGCGAACAGTTGGCAGATTTCCTAGAATATCTAGAAATCTACAGCAGAACCACCGAAGAAATCAAGAGATTGGGATGGACAGCCAACCAAGGAAAAGATTATCTCAAACAAGGTTACGGCAAAGAAGCACGACATTTCTTAAATAGAGAAGAATTGTTCGACTTCCTGCAATATCTCGAATCTTTACCTTAACAATCAGGAAAATAGGTTTGTAGTGAGGACTTTAGTCCTTCTTTCTTGCAGGTTTGTAGTGAGGACTTCAGTCCTTCTTTATTGCGGACTTTAGTGAATCACTATAAACTGTTTTTATTAACAGTAATTGAGCGGTTCATAAAAAATAAAAATTAAAAACAGGGAAATATTCTCCATTTTTAATTTTTAATTTACCAGTTCTGGACGAATTAAGGCCAAAGGGGGGGCATCTCAGTTTGGCATTTATAGTGCTGTCCCCGCTCGCGAGTTGTAGAATACGCGAGCGGGGACAGCACTATAAAAAAAAATGCTTTTTGCAAAGCTGAGATGCTTCCGGCCAAAGAAACCGGGTTTTTTACTTAATCTGTGGATTACAACGAAGGATTTTCGCAAAAAACCCGGTTTCTGACTACCCGTGCGTCTAGGACTATTTACGCCACAGCAGCGATCGGGCGGCTAGCAGAAGGACGGCGATCGATCACTTGATCGACCAAACCATAGTCCTTTGCTTCTTCAGCCGACATAAAGAAATCGCGTTCGGTATCTTCTTCAATGCGGGAAAGCGGCTGACCGGTATGATCTGCCAAAAATTGATTCAGGCGCTGTTTGTGGTACAAAATCTCTTTCGCCTGAATTTCAATATCGGTAGCTTGTCCTTGAGCTCCGCCCAGAGGTTGGTGGATCATAATCCGGGAGTGAGGCAAACTCATCCGCTTGCCTTTAGCGCCCGCACTCAGCAGAAAAGCGCCCATGCTGGCGGCCAAACCAAGACAAATAGTGCAAATGTCGGGGCGGATGTGGTTCATCGTGTCAAAAATGCCCATACCTGCTGTTACCGATCCGCCGGGGGAGTTGATATAGAGGTAAATATCTTTCTCCGGGTCTTCGGCGTCTAAAAATAGCAATTGGGCTACGATCAGGTTGGCTAAGTCGGAGTCAACCTGTTGGCCCAAGAAGACGATGCGATCGCGCAGGAGTCGCGAGTAAATGTCAAAGGCGCGTTCGCCGCGACCGGATTGTTCTATAACTGTTGGGATCATTGAACGGGCCTGCCTATTACGTATCTTTTTTTTATTTTAACGATTTGGGCTCATTTATAGTTAGGGTGCGCTGGCGGGCGATCGGCAAATCGCTAAAATCGTTGAGTTTGGCAGGGTTGGGCTGTTAATTTGTGGAAAATGTGTCGGGCGGGCGATCGGATTTCCGATCGGGCGGGCGATCGATCTTGAGGAAGCGGACATCAATCAATGTTAAATGTTGTTGTGCGGCGATCGGATCGTGGCGAGAAGTACGATCGCTTGTTCGCGGCTGACACTAGGGAAATGGTCGAGAAACTCGTTGAGCGAATCACCAGCTTCGAGATAATCAAGCAAAGTCTTCATCGGGACGCGAGTGCCGATAAAGACAGGAGTTCCGCCTAAAATGTCGGGGTCGCTATGAACGATCGGTATAGGTAATCTGGGGTTCATCATCGCTTACGTATTTTGAATATAGCCTTTTTCAGAAAGATGAGGTATGCCAAGATATGTTGGAACCTTTACAGCGTAAAGCTTTTCAGGTCAAGACTTGTACCTCGTGAATGTGAGAAAGGCTATATATCGATTTTAGTCGATCGGTCCGCAGTCAAGTATTCGTAGGGTGTGTCGCGATCGAAAATCCCTAAGAAAAGAGCGACAATCTCGATCGCGACGCACCTTACACAATCGTTCAACAAACAACCCAAAAAATTGTTGTGTAACAAGACTTTTTATAAATGGTATTTAGTTAAGACGGATTGACCCTGGGCCTGATATTTTAAGAACAGATCCCAAATGGGTGCCTTAACAGAAAAGAGTCACAGTTGGATAGTTTCATGAGCGCTCAATTTAAACTACTGACAGATCGATTAATTTTGCGTCCGCTCATTAGCGCAGATGTATCCTCAATCCAGGCTGCTGCTAGTGTTCGTCAGATTGCTGACACCATGATTTCAATTCCTCATCCCTATCCCGATGGCGAAGCTGAGCGATACATTGCTCGACAAAAGGCTGAGTTTGAAGCGGGGCATTCTGTCACCTTTGTCATGGAGCAGAGATTTGAAAAGAAGTTTAACGGAATCATTGAAATTCGAGACATTGAACGAGAGCATTCTCAGGCTGAATTGAGTTTTTGGTTGGCCGTTGAAGCGTGGGGACAGGGATATATGAGCGAAGCCTTAAAACCAGTGCTGCGATTTGGATTTGAAGAATTAGAACTCAATCGACTCTACGCTTACCACATGATTAGAAATCCAAGTTCCGGGCAAGTTTTGCGAAAAAATGGGCTTGTGTACGAAGGGATGCTGCGCCAACGAGTACGAAAATGGGGGATGTTTGAGGACGTGGCATTGTGGGCAATTTTGCGAAACGATTGGTGTGTTCCAGGGGTACAACAACTAGATGGAGCAGTCCTTTGAGGGTTTTTTAGTCGATCGTTTCCTCAAGCGGCTCATCGAAATCATCTGCCATGATAATCATACCTTCCATCGTTCCTGCAACACGACGCTTTTTCGGTGGTTTTTCTTGAGGAGATTTTTGAGCGTACTTCTCAATCAAAAACTCGATGTAATGAAGCACCTCTGTCTGAAAAGACTCTGGTAGTTCTTCTAATTTTTCTAAAATCACTGGCTGTATCATTGTTTCTTCTCCTTAGCTGTCTTCAGTAAAAACATTTTGGTAAAATTGAGAGTTACTGGTAGCGTGACTTCTTGGATTTTATCACCTCAATTACATTGTCGTGTCTTTGCCCTTCAATAATATCCTTAAGATGAATCTGTCCATTGACGTACTGAACGTGGATGCGCCAGCCTGAGACTTTATCAATATCAGCGCGATAAACTGCCTGCTTCACACCTTTAACTTTATGCAGTCTCGTTTTGGGAAATTGTCTCGTTCTGTGACATTCCTGGTCTTCAAGTTCTGCTAAAGCTTCCAGAAAACTAATCTTTAGCTCATCATCTGGCAAAATTTTCATAGCTTCGTAAATAATGCCATATTCATCGCATAGAGTAAGATTTTGTGCCATAACCAAGCTGATGATATCTAGGCAGTTTCTCGATCGCCCTGAAGTAGGTCTTGATACAAAGACTCTGCTACATCGTTATATGCTCGATCGAGTTCGTCGTGTAGAACTGCTCGAAAAAGAGTAAAAATAGCTTGCCCAAAAATAGGGTCTTCGTCAACCGCCAAAACCACTCTTAGTTTTTGAGAAATTCGTAGCGTATAAAGCGAAGACTCGTAACCATTCAGGTCTGACGATAGCGGGAGACGACGCAGCTTGCGATACACATTTGATTTTTGAGTAGGAAAAAGGCTGGCACAATAATTAATTTTTTGAATTACTGCGGCTTTCTCATGTTCATTTAGCAGCGCAATATCTTTCTCAAATTCGCTTGTTGACTCAATTAGAATATCCACGTTAAAAACCGTAAAAAAATATACAACTATTATACTACAAACAGCTTTTGACTGTCAAGACTCGTTGTTCACAACTTATCAACGAACTCACTTGTTTAACAAGCCACAATTCAAATTTTAATCACCCAACCTCGACGGTACATTCCATACAAAATCAACCACCAACACAATACCGCCGTCACTGCAAAAGCCAGAGAACCATTCAACGGCCCAGCCCAAGGCACAAACCAGTTTTCATAAATCCAAGTGTAAGTTGTTGGAGCAGTTTTACCAATGCCGATATGAGTTTTTAACAAAAGTCTAGCGACAATACCAGAGGCCACAAACAAGAAAATTGCATTCAATCCCATGATTTCAAACGGCCATCCCCATTTCCACTTTCGCACTTCTATTGTTTCGTAGCAAGCTGCTAGCAAAAGCAAAGCCCAACCAGCGGTAAAAACTACATAGGAACTCGTCCACAATTGTTTGTTGATCGGAAATAAAAATCCCCACAAATGACCAATTACTAAGCAACACAATCCACTAATTACTAAATTTAAACTCGTCCGGGTTTTGATTGGCTGCACGCGCAGCCATTCCCCTGTAAAATAGCCAGACAAAACTGTGACAACTGCTGGTAACGTACTCAACATTCCTTCAGGATCGAAGGGGCCGCCTTTGTAGAGGTGTTGGCTACCCAGAATTAGCCGATCGACATATCCACCCACATATCCCTCTGGCGTCAGTGCGTATTCAGTGTACCCCCCTACAGCAAATACGAATAATACGCCCCAATAGCCTAAAAGCACCGCAACAGCGAGCAGTTTTTGATTGCGGGGGGAAAGGTTCAGAATCGCGATCGCACTAATTGCATACGCTAAACCGATGCGCTGCAATACTCCCATAATCCTGATTTTACCGAAATTTTCCACTGGGGCGCCGTTCAAAAGTACGTCAAGGGCGATCGAAGATGTATTTAGCAGCAATCCTAATACAAATAAAATCGCCGCCCGCCGCGCAATTCGCCAATAAATATTTGTTTCTATTTTTGTAGTAGTTTCAGTATATTTTGACAGCGAGAAGGACATCGCACAGCCAACGATGAACAGAAAAAAGGGAAATACCAAGTCTGTCGGGGTGCACCCGTGCCATTCTGCGTGATCTAGCGGCGGATACACCTGTTTCCAACTGCCGGGGTTGTTCACTAGAATCATTGAGGCGATCGCAATTCCGCGAAAAACATCAAGAGATTTTAATCGCATAAATTAAGTTATTTGTTCACTGTTCACTGTTCACTGTTCACTGTTCACTGTCTTAGCTGATGCCCATTTCCTAATTCTTTTCGGCCCAATTCCCCATGCCCCATGCCCCATGCCCCATGCCCCATGCCCCATGCCCCATGCCCTATATCTCTATCCCTTCCAGAGTCATAATCAGTGCATTCTTCATCAACATATCGCAGCGTTCTGCATAAAACAATGCAGCCTTATCATACTTGTTCACTTGCAAGACACGCATAAACATTTGCCTCGCTTGCGCGAATTGCTGCTGGTAGTGAAAAAAAATGCCCTGTTCAAAATCAGTTTGGGTTTTTCCTTTTAGTTCGATCATCATATCCGAATCGCCGTCATAAATCTCAAACACAGCCACCGGCGCTTGTTTTCCTTTTACTTGAACGCGATCGAGAAATCGGCACTTATAATGTTGGGGGTCGTCAATCCGGCACAAAGTCTGAACGCTAGCAACAATACCAACTCCATAAAGCTTTGTCAATCCTTCCACCCTAGAGGCTAAATTTACAGCATCAGAAATGACTGTACTTTCCATCCGTTCCGCCTCGCCAATAGTACCCAACATTAAAGTTCCAGTATGCAAGCCAATCCCTATAGAAATAGGTTTGTATCCACAATTTTGTCTGTGTTTGTTATAAATTTTAACTTGCTGCTGCATCTCTATTCCCGCTTGCACAGCATCTTCAGCACAGTTAGGAAACAAAGCCATAATCCCGTCGCCAATATATTTATCTATAAAACCGTTGTACTGGCGGATAACTGGGCCAACTCGGCTTAAGTAAGAGTTGAGAAATTCAAAATTTTCTCGGGGAGACATACTCTCTGACAAACTTGTAAATGAACGAATATCAGCAAACATAATCGTCATTTCTGCCTGTACAGAGTCTCCCAATCTGGCATCAACTATGCTTTCTCTTTGGAGGAATTTCAAAAATTCTTTGGGTACAAAGCGCGCTGACGCTGCTGCTATTTTTTCTAGTTCACTTTTGCTGGCTTCAATTTGAGTCAGGGCGCGAAATGCTCTGAGTGCTGTCACTACCGTGGTAAATAACTTTTTGTTTGTTAGTTCTGTTTTTGTTTTGTAATCATTAATATCGTAGCTGACAATTACTACATCTTCTGGCACTTGTCCCGGCTGTCCGGTACGCAAAATAATCCGTACTACTTGATTCTCTAAAATATCGCGGATGTACTTTACTACTTCCAAGCCTGCCTCTTCTGTTTCCATGACTACATCGAGTAAAATCAAGGCTATGTCTGGATGGGCTTCGATTATTTCTTTGGCTTCTTTACCTGAGTAAGCGCTGATAAATGCGATCGCTTTGTTTTCAAATATAAATTCATTTAAAGCGAGTTTTGTAATATTATGAATTTCTATTTCATCGTCTACAATCAATATTTTCCAACTGCCTGCGATCGGCTTGTCTTCCGTCTCGTCTTCGTCGGCAAATATTAATTCATCGTCGCCCGCCACTATTAATTCGTCATCGCCCGCAGCCAACACATTTTTACTAGCTTCTGACATTTATCGTTCTCCTAAATAGAATTATATTAAAACTGACAGTATAATAACTAATTTCTTCTTATAACAGGAAATTCTATCATAAATTTTGTGCCTTTTTGTACTTGACTTTCGCAGCGAATTCTGCCTTTTAGTTTTTGCGTGACAAGGTTGTAAATAATGTGCAGTCCCAATCCTGTGCCGCCCTGACCTCTTTTTGTCGTAAAGAATGGTTCAAAAATTTTACTGAGATTTTCTGGGGTAATTCCTTTGCCGTTATCGGCATATTCAAATATTAGCCGATCGCCCTCTAGTTTCAAATCAAACGCCAGAATCCCCCCATTTTCTCCATCGTAAGCGTGAATTAGGGAATTCAACACCAGATTTGTCACAATTTGAGAGAACACACCGGGGTAACTGTCCAGTACAATATTTTCATCGCACTTAATCTCTACTTTGTGCTTAGTTCTTCTGAGTTTGGCGCTTAAGGATGTCAAAATCTCCTCTAGATAGTTTTTCACGTTAAACGTGCGTTTTAATTCGCTCGACTGATCTACAGCCACTTCTTTAAAACTGTGAATCAAATCTGCCGCCCGCGTGAGGTTGGATAAGATCATATTACTGCTTTGCAGCGCCGTATCCAGGAATTTTTCTAGCTCCGATCGTTTAATTTGTCCCTTGCTGTAAAGATCCAAAAATTTGGTGACTTTTTCAGCCAGTAGCGAGGCGGCAGTGATACCTACGCCGATGGGAGTATTTATTTCGTGGGCGACACCTGCAACCAACCCTCCGAGAGCAGCCATTTTTTCCGCTTCTACCAGTTTATTTTGAGCCGATTTTAAGTCTTCTAAAGTTTGGGACAATTCGCAGGTACGCTGCTGAACTAAGTTTTCAAGATTCTGATTGAATTGCTGCAAGTTCATGTAAAGTTGGGCGTTTTCAATCGAGATAGAAATTTGAGAAGACAGCAGTTTTAATAGTTCCAACCTGTCTGGCGTAAAAGCGCCTGTAGTCAGATTGTTTTCTAAATATAAAATGCCACTGAGTTTGCCTTGATGGATTAAGGGAGTGCAAAGAATTGATTTAGGTTGAACCGCAATTATATAAGGTGCGCGAGTAAATTGTCCTTCGCGGGTGGCATCATTTAAAACTATACTTTCCTGGGTACGAGCGACGTAGTTGACAACAGAAACTGCCAGCAAAGTTACTTCTCGATCCTCACATACAAAATCTATCGGAATTGATTGCATTACATTAACCCGCTCGACATCCACAGAGCCTGATGCTTCAATCACCCATTGACCAGATTTTTCTAGTATTAAAAAGCCTTTTTGTCCCCCGGCATTTTCAATAACAATTTTCATCAGTTTTGCCAGCAGTTTGTCTAGAACTATTTCGCCCGCTAAGGTTTGCGATGCTTTTACTGCTGTTGTCAAGTCTAGTACGCCTGCACCGTCGCTCGTAGTGCAAGCGCTACTCGTAGATTTGTGAGTTTCGATATTAGTTGAAATCGAGGGTGAAGTCAGCAACTGCGAGTATTTTGATTCTAAATGCGCTACTTTCGCTTTAGCTCCCCAGCGCTGATAGCAATAACGCGCTTCTGTCAAGTAAGTTTTCGCAATTCTTTCTCGTCCAATCGATAAATAAAATGCTCCTGCCAATTCTGCTGCTAGTGCTTGTATCTGTATGTATCCGTTTGTTTGCGCTCCAGCAATTGCGGAGTCGTAATATTCCATTGCTCTCACAATATCTCCCAATATTCGAGCTTTTTCAGCAGCAATCAAGTCACATTTGTGCTGGAGGTTCATCGGCGCAGAAAGTGCTTTTTTTTGCATTTTTTTTAGGTTGGTGTTTGCGTAAAAAAGATGCTCTTCTTGTACCTCTTTTGTTGCCGATGGATATGCTGCGAGTCGGGCTAGAGAATCATAAAAATGGTATTCAGGAACATTAATAAACCCCACAACTCCGTCTAAATAAACTTCGGCTTGCGCTGCATTTTCTAGCGCCAGCTCGACATTGCCAAATAAATAGGCTAATATTAATTTCTGTAAGTAAAAAGTTTGAAGTCCCACTCGATCGTTAACTTTCAACAGC
Organism: Microcoleus sp. PH2017_08_TRC_O_A; assembly: GCF_020738665.1. Taxonomy (NCBI): domain Bacteria; kingdom Bacillati; phylum Cyanobacteriota; class Cyanophyceae; order Oscillatoriales; family Microcoleaceae; genus Microcoleus; species Microcoleus sp. PH2017_08_TRC_O_A. Next base: position 13,268 of record NZ_JAEQCE010000029.1, on the reverse strand, counting down.
AGCGGCAATAATGTTTTTTCGCTGTAAGCTTCACGTAATAAAATGTCGGGGCTTTCCATTTTCCCCATCAATTGCAAAACTGTTTGCCAATATATTTGATTCCAAGTCAATACCGTTTCTTGCTTTAGTTGAAATAGCAAATGGTTGTAATTTACCATTTTTCGTTCCAGTTGCGGCAATTCTTGACCAATAAAATACAAGGACTGACAAATATTTACGGCAGAATATCCAACCGATTCTAAATCACCATTTTCGAGCGCGCTTTGATAGGCTTCTTCTAACAGAGGTAAAGTATCTTTAACGTGATGTTTGCCGTGCATCAAAATGAAGGCAACTAAATTAAGAGTCTTGCTTTTGAATTCTAAAGCATTTAGCCGAGCGATCAAATTTAATGCTAATTGACCAAATCGCTCGCCCGATTCAATGTCTCTAACTATTCCTTTTAAAATTGCTCCGTAATTAGCATAACCGAAGGCAGAAAAAGCAGAGTTTCCGTAGTTTATAGATAAATTAACTTGCTCGCAGACAATCAACGGCAACAGTATGGGTTCAACAATCGAGGTAGCCGACAACATACTGGAAAGGACGCGCATAGTTGCTAATTTACGCGGCTCGGTCATCATAGGCAAGTCAATTAAATCTTCTATCTTTTTTCCTGTTAAATAAGCTGAGGTTTTGGTAAGTGCTTGCTGAATGTGGAGGGGAGTTGGCGATTTTGGAAAGTTTATTCCTAACATTGTGAGTGATTCCCGACCAATTGTTACCGCTTCTTGCAGTTTGGTTTGCATCGCACAAGCTGTGATTCGGATTTCAAAAACTTTGATTTTGTCTAGTTCATTTTTGGCGTATTGCAAGACAATTTTTGCCCATTTTTCCATTTGTTCAAAATCGGTATTGAGGTAAGCTGCTTCTGCTGCTGACTCGTAGAGTGCAAGAGTCAAGTCGTAGTCGGTTTGCCAACTTTGCATGGGAAGCAATGCAATACCTGCGGCCAAATATTTGACAGCGAGTTCATAAGCTGCACTGGCTTTTGCTTTGCGGCCCGCCATTAAATTTAATTTACATAAATGAAGTTTTTCTAATTCACTGCTGATGATTGGTTGGGCTGCATTTAGTTGGTTGACTAAATCGAAAATATGGTTTTCTAATTGCTCTGGATGCGCGTTTTGCAGCAAGAATCTGCCGATTTTGAGATGAATTTCTTGTTTCTGAGATTCGGATATTAAAGCGTAAGCTGCTTGCTGAACTCGCTCGTGCAAAAATTTATAAGTTGCGCTACCAGCATCAGCAACTGGTAGGGACAATTCATCTGTAACGTCTCTAGATATTTGGTCTGTTAACCCTGTGCTTGCTGCTAGTGCGATCGGAATTTTGTAAGCGTTATTCACGGGCAAAATCAGACCGGACTGAACTGCTTCCCAGAGGTGTGTTGCTGCGGAAGTCAGAGGTTGTTCGCTGATTTGGGAGAGAATTGCTAAATCAAATTTGTTGCCTATACAAGCGGCTAATGTTAGCAGTTCCTGCGTATTACCTGAAAGTTTCTGAATGTTGTCTATCATTAATTCCACAACATTGTCAGTTATTCCTATTTCTTGTATTTGCTCAATGTCCCACTGCCACTCGCCTGTGATTTTGCATTTTTTCACAGCTTGTTCTGGGATTTGTTCGGCAAAGTCAGACAAGTGAGGTTCGGCTCGATCGACCGAATTTTCAGAGGCTACAAATTTAAATTGTAGCATTTTTTGGGAGTAAAGAGACTTCAGCAATTGGGCTATAAAAAATGGATTTCCTCCGGTTTTGTGAAACAGTAATTGTCCCAAAGGTAGCGATTTTTCTGGGGCGCAGCTCAGAGTATCCGCGACGAGTTGATTGACGCTGTTAATATCTAAAGGCAAAAGGGCGATCGTACTTACATTCCCGCCTGCTTTCCTAATTGTTTCTGCGGCTAGCATTACGGGATGATTTGCATCTACTTCTGATTCTCTATAGGCTCCGATTATTAATAAGTATTGGCTGGGCATGTCAGTTGCTAGCAGTTGGATTAACTTGAGCGAGGCTGAATCAATCCACTGCAAGTCATCGAGAAAAATTACCAGCGGGTGTGCTTTTTGAGTAAAGATGCGGATGAATTTTTGAAATACTAAATTAAAGCGATTTTGAGATTCATTCGATCCTAAATCTGGCACAGAAGGCTGCGACCCGACAATCAGTTCTACTTCGGGAATAACTTCAATAATTACTTGGCAGTTGCTACCGAGAGCATTTAAAATTTTTTGTTTCCAAACTAGCACTTTGGCGGCTGTTTCTGTGAGAATTTGCTGCAACAAGTCTTGAAAAGCTTGGAGCAAAAAAGCGTAGGGAATATCGCGCTTGAATTTCTCAAATTTGCTGTCAATAAAATACCCATTTTCCCGGAGTATGGGTTGGTAAATTTCATAGACAAGCGACGATTTGCCAAGGCCGGCACAACCGGAAATAAGTAGGATTTCTGTATAGCCTCGCTTCATGCGATCGAACGTATTGAGAAGTAGATTAACTTCGGCTTCTCGTCCGTAAAGTTTTTGGGAAATTTGCAGGTGAGTTGACCGATCTTGCTCGCCGAGGGTGATGTGAGAAATTGTGCCGCTTGTTTGCAGTTGAGCGAGACAATTTTCCAAGTCATACAAAAGTCCGAAAGCACTTTTATATCTGTCTTCGGCTGTTTTTGCTAATAGCTTCATTACGATATCGTTAATGGCTAGAGGAATCTCGTCGCTTTCTGTTTGATTGATGCTGCTTTTGACTTTCTGCTTTCTATTTTCGCCAGGAGAAATGGGCGTTTTAGCAATATGGCAGTGCACTAATTCCATTGGATCGGTGGCACTAAAAGGCAATTCGCCGCAGAGTATTTCATAAAATGTGACACCTAATGAATAAAAATCGGTGCGGTAGTCGATCGCCCGATTCATGCGTCCCGTTTGTTCGGGAGACAGATAGGCGAGGGTTCCTTCGAGTAAATGGGGGTGGGCCAGGGTGGGGTTTTCGCCTGGTAGCAGGGAGGCGATCGCAAAATCAGTAATTTTGACATCCCCAGTCTGGATATTGACAATAATATTGCTGGGTTTAATATCTTTGTGAATGATGTGATTTTCGTGGAGTTGTCCGAGAGTTTCTGCTAGTTTTATGCCTATTTGGAGAAATTGTTGTAACTCTAGCTGGTTGGTGCTGAGAAAATCTTTTAGGGAAATGCCACCAAAATCTTCTAAAATTAAAACAGGAAAGTGATTGTATTTTTCAAGCTTGTAAAGTTTGACTATTCCTGGTAAATTTAAATTTTTAAGGATTTCTGCTTCGTGCAGGAGTTGGGCTATTCGCCCTGGGGTAGGGTAGGTCGGTGTGAGAGTTTTCAGGATAACTGGTTTTTGTTCTTCAAGCTGCATCCCTCGATAAATAACTGTGTGGGGGTTTGTATAAAGTTCTCCGTCAATGCGGTATCCTGGAATAGTAATCATGCTGTTTGGGAGTGATTTAAAAATTGAAGTTTTATATAAATTTCGGCTGGGCTGGAATGATAGAGAGGAGACGGCTTGGCCTTAGTCCCTACACCAGATTAATCGTAGGAAAACGGCACTGCCGTGTCCTGATTTCTACACCAGATTAATCGTAGGGAAACGGCACTGCCGTGTCCTGACTTCAGGTAATACTTATCTATATTGTAGTATTCAAAAAATCAAAAATTGTATTTTGCGATCGCGCCAGTGCCAAAATAAACTGGTGCGTGCAAATCAACAGGTAAAATCTCAAAACAATCATGCAGAATATAACTGCCTCAAATCCAGCTACTGCGACCGATCGCGCTTTGGGCACCGCAGACATTAAACTACTGGTAGTGGATATCGACGGGACGATCGCAGGTTTGTCAAATCAGATCCGAGAACCTGTCAAGCAGGCCATTTCGGCAGCCCAGTCGCGGGGAGTGAAAGTAGCTGTCGCTACGGGCAGGATGTACCAGTCTGCTTTGCGTTTCCACTCGCATATCGGCTCAACTCTGCCGCTGATTTGCTACCAGGGCGCGTGGATTCAAGATGTCGCGAGTCAAAAGCGGCTGCGCCACTTACCGCTGTCGATACCAAGGGCTTTGCAATTGTTAGAGCATTTTGAAGTACCGGAATTGCGATCGCTCCTGTCGATCCATTTCTACATTGACGATAAACTGTATGTACCGGAAATTACCACAGCTACCCGACTTTATGCCGAACGATCGGGTATTGAACCAAATGTAATTAAAGATTTGCGGCGAGATATTCCGGGGGAACCGACGAAAGTCTTGGCTTTGTGCCAGAATCCGGAGGTACTCGACGGCTTGCTCATTAGTATGCGCGAGCGTTACACGCCTGCGGAGCTTTATTTAACTCGATCCGTTGCTACTTTTTTTGAAGCGACGCATCCTTTGGCGAATAAGGGAGATGCGGTGAAGTATTTGGCGGAGGAAATTTTGGGTTTGCAGGCGGCGAATGTGATGGCGATCGGCGACAATTTTAACGATCTAGAAATGATTTCCTACGCGGGTGTGGGCGTGGCGATGGGGAATGCTCCTGATGGGGTGAAGGCTGTTGCTAATTGGGTGGCGCCGGATGTGGAGGAAGATGGGGTGGCGTTGGCGATCGAACAATTTGTTTTGGGCGATCGCTGATATTTGTAGCAATAATAATTTTAAAAATGTCTTTCAACAGAAAAAGCACCGACGACTGGCCGTGTTTCGTCTCGGTGCTTCTTCTGGTTCGCTCCTCACACGTCCATTAATATAGCTAACTCAGTACATTGTGTCAATACTTTTAACAAAAGTTTTTTTTTGAGTCTGCTGCGGGTGCGTGCGATCGAGGCAGAACCTTTGTAATGCAAGGGTTTAGCCGATCGCCCTGCACATCCATCCAAGCCGAAAAAATTTACTTGAATTCAACCAGCCAGTCCAAAATCAGAGTATTCACCTCATTTGGTCGTTCGTCGTGGGGACAGTGGCCTGTGTTGGGAATTGAGACAAATTTGACGGGTTTACCGTTGGTGGCCAATTCTTGGTAAATCTGGCTACCGGCGATCGGCGTCCAGGGGTCATCTGCGCCCCAAAGTACCAATAACGGACGATCGACCTTTGGCAGCAATTCCGACGGTTGAGGGCCTGCTGGGGCCGTGAGAATCGAGGCAAATACTTGTTGAGCTCCGGGCTCGCAGGAGGGCGCGTGGAGGAGTTCTACGAGTTCGTCGGTAATGGCTTCCCGATTGCCGTAGACTTGGCGCAGGGTGTTGCGGATGCGGTGTTTTTGCCGGATGTTGTTGAAGACAAAGGGGCCGATGATGGGCGATCGAACTAATTTAGCAAAAGTCCCCATGATTAATCCCAGGGGAAAACTCAGTTCTTCGGGTCGGTGGTTGAGTCCGCCGGCACAGTTGATTAAGACACCGCCGGCGGAGATTTCTGGATGGTTGGCGACTACCATCAAACTTAGCAATGCGCCGATCGAATTTCCGACAAATACCGCCGGTTCCTGTACCAAATCTGCCCAGAAATCGGTGAGTAATTCTTCCCACAATTCCAGGGTGTAATCGAGGGCCGGTTTCGCGGAAGCCCCGAATCCCAACAAGTCCAGGGCAAATACGCGGTAGCCGCCGGCAGCGAGTGCGGGGATATTTTGCCGCCAATGCCCGATCGAAGCCCCAAATCCATGAATCAAAATCAGAGGGCGGCCCGTGCCTTGGACGGTATATTGGATTTTGTGACCTTTCCAAGTCCAAATTAATTTTTCAAAGCTGGTTGCAGATACTAATTGTTGTGCAGTCACGGCTATTATGTAAAGTTTCGTTAACTACTTTCATCATAGCAGAAGGAAGAAGTCAGTAGTCAGTAGTCAGTAGTCATGAATTATTAATGATTAATGATTAATGATTGGTGATTGGTGATTGGTGATTGGTGATTGGTGATTGGTGATTGGTGATTGGTGATTTGTGATTGGTGATTGGTGATTGGTTATTGGTTATTTGTTGTCAGTTGCAATACCCAATGCCCAATGCCCAATGCCCAATGCCCAATGCCCAATGCCCCATGCCCCATGACCCATGCCCGATGCCCCATGCCCCATTCCCAATTTTTACTTTTTTTGCAACAACCAATAAGTCATCATCTCCCCCTTACCTTTTACCGGAATCATGCCTCGCCTCTCAAACAAATACTTATCTTTCAAAAGCTCATAAGTGACATCAGTAACTTGAATGCTGCCGGAAAATCCCGTAACTTCCATCCTCGCCGCCACATTCACCGTATCTCCCCACAAATCATAGGTAAACTTGCTCACACCAATCACTCCCGCTACCACCGGCCCGGAATTGATACCGATGCGAATTGCCAGTTTTTCTCCTGTCTCGGCCGACAACTTAGCTATTTTTGCCTGCATTCCCAAGGCCATTTGGGCGATCGCCTCAGCATGATCGTCTCTCGGCGTCGGCAATCCCCCAACTACCATATAAGCATCACCAATCGTCTTAATTTTTTCCACACCGTACTTTTCAGCTAACTGGTCGAAGTGCGAAAAAATCACGTTCAATCGCTTTACCAACTCCGTCGGAGACATTCTCGCCGACAGTTCAGTAAATCCAACAATATCAGCAAATAAAACACTGACTTCTGCAAAACTATCAGCAATTGTAGTTTGCTCCGCTTTCAAACGTTCAGCTATTGGTTTCGGTAAAATATTTAACAGCAACTTCTCGCTTTGTTCCTGTTGAACTTTGAGCGCTTCTTGAGCTAATTTACGCTCTGTAATATCAGAAACAGTACCTTCATAATACATCAGCTCACCTTTTTCATCTCTAACAGCTCGGGCATTTTCTGATACCCAAATCCGGTGGCCGTCTTTGTGATAGACCATAGATTCAAAGCCCAACACAGCATTTTGTGCATCCATAGCCGCCTCGAATTGCTGGCGGCGTTCCGGCTCAATGTACACTTGAGAAGTATTTTTAATACATAACATCAGTTCTGCTGGCGAGTTATAACCATACAATTTTGCTAAAGCTGGATTAGCGCTAATAAACCCTCCTGAAGGCGTGCTTTGAAAAATGCCTTCCATCGCATTTTCGACAATGCTGTGATATCTTTCTTCAGCAATTCGCAGTAATTCTTCGGCTTTTTTGCGCTGAATCAAAGAACCTAATTGACTGCCTACAGCATCAAAAACATCTATAAATCGCGCGTCTTTCCTACCTGGCAAAATTTTAAAGAAAACCAGCACTGCCAAGAGTTCATCGCCTACCACAATCGGCACACCAAAAGCTGCTTTAAATCCGGTTGCTTGTGCTATTGCACTTCGAGTAAAAGGCGGGTAGCCCTGGGTAATATCTTCTACCCACTCCGGTTGCTTGGATACCCAAACTCGTCCCGGCAGCCCAATATTCCTGGCAAATGTCAGTTTTTTGCTTTCCCTGCGGAACCAGTCCATGCTGGCGTTGCCCGCATACCAACCCCTGGCAGATTCCAGGAAAGTTCTTTCTGCATTGGGAATCCAAGCTTCTCCTAAATCCCATCCGATTGTTTCGCCAACTTGGTGCAGAATTACTTCTAAAGCTGAGTCAAAGTTTACAGCTTCGCCGATCGCCCGCGTAATTTCCAGCAAAAACCGGATTGATTCTTGAGCCCGCTGCCGTTCCGCGATTTCCTCCTGCAATCTCGAATTGCGATCGTGCAATTCCCTGGCTTGCTGTTGCAGTTTCGATTGCAGCGATCGCAGCGAAAGTTGGTTTTCGACGCGGGCCAAAACTTCTTCTACTTGAAAAGGCTTAGTAATATAATCTACTCCTCCTACTTGAAAAGCTTTAACTTTTTCCAGCACGTCATCTAGCGCACTAATAAAAATCACCGGAATATCTTTAGTATTTTCAATTATTTTTAACTGCTGACAAACTTCATAGCCGTTCATTTTCGGCATATTAATATCTAGTAAAATTAGATCCGGAGGAGACATTTGTGCCGCTTGCAGAGCCAGTTGTCCGTTAATCGCCTTCCTGACTTGATACCCGTGGGATCCGAGCATAGTGGATAAAAGTCGCAAATTGTCCGGCATATCGTCAACGATCAGAATGTCTCTAGGAGTCGCTGGTAGTGGCTGGTCGTTCATCATAATATAATTGAGTTAAATCAATAATGATATCTATCCGAAAATTCTCGACCAAATCTTTTAAAGCGTTAGCGAGATTTGCTTCAGTTTCGGGAATTTGCTCGATCAGTTGGAGAATGCGATTGTCGTCAACGCAAAGTGCTGCTTGGTACAAATCGACTACCCAGTCTCTGGGCATTACACTCAAATCCTCCGCGGTCAAACTTTTCAGCAGTTGCGGTGCCGAACCAGAAGTAGATGAGTTTTCTTCCTCATAAATATACCGCAGGTTCAGGTGATGAGCTATCTTTTCAAATAGTACCTCTTCCCGAAACGGTTTACAAATGAAATCATCACAACCAGCAGACAAAATTATGTGTCGCTGCTCGTCAAAAGCACTAGCAGTCAGGGCAATAATTATGGTTTCTTTTCCTTCTGGAGTTTGTTTGATCAGTTTGGTTGCTGCGTACCCGTCCATCACTGGCATCAGCATATCCATTAAGATCAGGTGCGGCTTCCAAGTTGACTGTAAAGCAATTCCTTCTTGACCGTTAGTTGCTTCCTCGACTTCAAATCCCAGCGGTGCGAGCAACTTAAGCAGCAGTTGGCGATTTTCGGCTACATCTTCAACTATTAATATCCGATAAATTTGCTGTCCGGCTTCTAAAGCAATAACTTGTTTTGCCGTCGTTTTTTCTTGTTCGTCGCTTTCTGTTACTAACTTAACCTGGATATTAAACGTGAAAGTTGTGCCTTGACCGAGTTGACTTTCCACAGAAATATCACCTCCCATAATCCTGACAAACTGTTGGCTGATCGGCAATCCTAGCCCGGTTCCCTGCATGGATCTTCGACCTGTTTCGGTTTGTACGAAGGGCTTGAATAATGTGGGAAGTTCCAAGGGGGAAATGCCGGGGCCGGTGTCGGAAATTTCAAACAGCAATTGAGATTGATTTTCTTCAGTCACGTTGGTTTCTGCTTGGCTGCTAACGCGCAGAGTAACAATTCCGTGTTGAGTAAATTTAATTGCATTGCCGAGCAAGTTAATTAAAACTTGCCGCAATTTAGATTCGTCTGTTTGAATGTACTGCGGCAAATCGCCGATATTTTCAAAGATTAGATGCAAGCCTTTGGAGTTGGCTTTTAGTTGCAGCATTTCTCTGAGGCTGTCGAGAATGTTGTAGAGGTTGAAGCGGCTTTCATTAATGGTAATTTGACCTGCTTCTATTTTGGACATTGACAAAACATCATTGATGAGTTCTAGCAAATGTTCGCCGCTGCGGTTGATAATTTCTATGTATTCTTTTTGTTCTGGTGTGATAGAAATGTTGCGAGCCATGACTTGGGAAAAACCGAGAATGGCATTGAGAGGCGTCCGCAATTCGTGACTCATGGAAGCGAGAAATTGGCTTTTGGCGCGGTTGGCAACTTCCGCGTTTTCTTTGGATTTAATCAGTTCCATTGACTGCCTTTGAGTGCGAGCGAGCAATTCGGCTTGCTGCAATGCTACTCCTAGCTGGGTGCCTACATGAACTGCAACGTTGATTTCAGCTTCGCTCCACTGACGGGGAGCTGAATTTTGATAGGATGCTAGCAATCCCCAGAGCTTGTCACCGCAGAAAATTCGGACGGTAATATAGGATTTGGCTTGAAATCTTTCTAGCAATTCGATGTAACAAGGGCTGAAGCCTTGCTTGTAAATATCTTGGACGCAAAGGTAAGTTTTACCTCTGCTGTAGGCTCCACCTGCGGTTTCTTGCAAATAAGTATCGCAGATTTCTTGTGAGGTGCTATCGAATTTTTGGACGAGGCAATTTTCGCTTTCTAAGGCGCCTTCTGTGAAGTTGGGGTCTATTTGCTGTGCTTGGATGAAAGAAATCCACTTGCTGTCAACGGATTCGGCTACAAATTCGCCGCTCCAGTCAGGATTGAAACGGTAAAGCCCGACTCGATCGCATTTCATGGTTTGGCGCAATTCTCGGGTTGTCGCGTGAAAAATTTCTCGGAGATCTAAAGTCTGCCGCATTCTTTCAATGATGCGGGCGATCGCTCTTTGGCGCAAAGCACTTTCTTGCAATTCGGTTTCTGCTTGCTTGCGTTCGGTAATATCTACAGCCATTGAAGCCGTACCGATTGCTTTGCCATTCTCGTCAATTAGCTCAGTATTGTACCACTCGCAGATGATAATTCTGCCGTCTTTGGTCAGATTTTCGGAAGTGGCGCTGGATTTGGCACTCAAGCCACGATCGAAAATCTCAGATGCTTGTTGGCGGTAGCTTTCAGGTACAATCAAATCGGTGGCGACTCTCCCTTTGGCTTCTTGCTCGCTGTAGCCAAAAATAGCTTCTGCTGCGGGATTCCAAGTGATAATTTCTAAACTCAGGTTTAACTCGATCACTGCGATCGGCGTTTGCTGCAATAAAAATGAGATTCTTTGCTGCGATGCTAGCAGTTTTTCTTCGGCTAATTTGCGATCCGTGATATCATTAGACGTGCCGAGAATTTGTTTCGGTTTACCATCAGCTTGTCTCAGAAATACTGTATCCCAACTGTGCATCCACCGCCATTCGCCGTTTTTGTGCCTCATCCGGTATTGAAATTCGATGATGTCACCACCTTGAGATCGATCGAACTTTTGAATATGTTGAAAAAAAGCCGATAAATCCTCGGGGTGCACCAGAGTTTGGAGCATGGCTTTACCCATATCTTGTATTTCTTCTGCCCCGTAGCCGAGGATCGTCGCAATTTGGCGGTTGGTGTAGACATTCCGCTGCTCAATTAAATCGTAAACGTACAATAGGTTGGGATTGGAATCGGCGATCGCCTGAATGAAGTGCTGGCTTTCTCGGAGTGCAGATTCTGCTTGTTTGCGATCGGTAATATCTCGCGCTACCATAATTACTGATTCTGCTGACAGCGGAGAAACTTTAGCATCTAGCCAAACTTCGCGATCTCCGACTGTATAGCTATATTCAACATTGATGCTTTGCTTCGTTTTGAGAACTTGTTGGATGGTATTTAATACCAAATCTGCTACAGATTGTGGCAAGACTTGATGGGCGGTTCTGTTAATCATTTCGCTGGCAGGTTTGGCAAAATTCGTCGCTGATGTCGGTGCGATTTTGATGCAGCGCCCTTCTGCATTTCTCACTAAAACTATGTCAGTCATGGCAGCAAAAATAGTCCGCAATTCTGCTTCTGACTCTTGCAGAGCTTGCTCGGCGAGGATGCGGGTGCGAATTTCTGCTTGCAACTGTTTATTTTGCCGATCGAGCTGCCCAATTCGCTTTTTCTCTCGATCGATCAGTTGAACTTGAGCCAGCGCTATCCCTAGTTGAGCCGCCACCGCTTCTAACAAGTCGATTTCATCTTTCGTCCATTCCCGGTAGCGATCGCACTGGTGCAAGCAGATAGCGCCATTTGCCCTGCCTTGGTAGGAAGTGCGAATTGCCAGCATCGATTTTAACCCAATCTCGCGGCAAATCGGTCTCACAGCCTGCAAAAGAGGGTCTGAGTAAACATTGTGGGAGGCGATCGGCCGATCTTGTATCATCATTTGTACGATGTGAGGATTTCCCCAAATAGGAATGGGTACGTTCCAAATAGATTCCCACTCGGGTTCGAGATACTCCGCCGCCAGAGGAATATCGACTTGGGGAGTAGTAATGTAAGTATGAATCAAGCAGCGATTGACGTAGAATGTCTGACCGATTTGAGTTGCGGCTGTTTGAAAAATTTGTTCTGGATGCAAGCTCGATCGAATTTCTTGAGTTATTTTGGCAATCAGCAACTCTCGCTGAACTTTCCGTTCTAAAGCAGATTTAGCTGCGGCAGTTTCTATTTCTGCTTGCTTGCGATCGCTGATATCAAAAAGCACGCCATACCAAACTATATCGCCATTGTCGCGCATTTCTGGTCGAGAATTAGATTGCAGCCATTTGAGTTTTCCCGACGGCGTAACAATCCGCCATTCAAAGGCAAAAGGTTCTAAAGTTCGAGCGCTTTCTGCAATCGTTTCCATCACATATTCTCGGTCATCTGGATGATTTCGATCCCATACCAAGCCAGCATCTTTTAAAATCTTTTCGCTCTCTAATTCGTAAATTTCCCGACAAGCATAACTGATATATTCAAACTTATAACTTCCCTGTGGATTTTGCACTAATTGGTAAATAACGCCCGGTATATTAACCGCCAATTTCTGCAACCGCGCTTTGCTTTCCCGGAGTGCTTGTTCTGTCTGCTTCCGAAATTCTACCTCTCGTTGCAGTTGGACATTCTGCTGTTTTAATTGTTTCGATAGCTGCTGGATAGTCAATTGACTTTCGATCCGCGCTAAAACTTCTTCCACTTGAAAAGGCTTAGAAATGTAGTCAACACCGCCAATTTCAAAAGCTTTTACCTTATGAAAAGTTTCATTAAAAACGCTCAGAAAAATTACCGGAATTTCCCGAGTCTTTTCGTTGGCCTTCAGTTTTTCGCATACTTCGTAGCCGTTCATTCGGGGCATGGCAATATCTAGCAAAATCAGGTCTGGTAGAACGGTAAATTTAGCATTTACAACCATTCCTCCAGAAATAGCCCGCTGAACTTTATACCCTTCTTTCGTTAAGATATTTGATATAAACCGAAGGTTGTTAGGCTGGTCATCAATAACTAAAATGTGAATGCTTTCTTTGTCAATTACCATTTTTTTCTAGAGCCATTTTTCCTGTCTATTGTTAGCAGGTCAATTATTTAATGAAGCGAGAAATTAATTTCCTGAAAATCAAATGATTCATCAAGCCTTTTCAAACTAAGCATACAGAGATTTTTTTAGATAAGTCCATTGACTGACGTGCCTTTTCCTAGTTTTTTTTGATCCCGATATTAGATTGCCAACTCCTATTAACCGAATTGTTGCCATATTTTATCGTAAAAACAAATCCAATTATTCCCTGAAAATATTAAGTTTTGCCAAAAAAATCATTGATTAGGCACTCCAGATTTTTAAACCTGAGTTTTTTAACTCTGTTCTAGGGCTGCGATCCGTCTTTTCGTACATCTAACCGCTCGTAAAAACATGGACAAAGCTACCCAAAAGTAGTCAATGTTAGACATCTACGTTAGTAATTTTAGTCCACAGTCCTAAAACTACAGGAATAA
>NZ_JAEQCE010000184.1:0-3920 GCF_020738665.1 Microcoleus sp. PH2017_08_TRC_O_A | reverse complement strand
TTATCGAGAAGCTGGAGAAACAAATATGGCACAGGCACAACGGCTCGCTGGCTATGGTCTAGACGTTTTGAAGAAGCTGTTTAGAATGAAATAGCCCTGTCTCCACATCCTTAAATCCAGCACGCTCAGCAGCCAGTTCACAGGATTGGATAATCTGACTGCCAATTCCTTGACGCGCCCGTGCTGGATCGACAAAGAATGCCCGAATCTTGGCTGAGTCGCTGTCTGGGTTGAGCAGGCTGTCTTCTTGATTATTTTTGCCTGAATCACCTCCATAAAGCGTTTTTCGCTGGCTCCAACCACCGCAACCGACAATTTGGTTATTGTGTTCAGCAACAAAGTATGTTCGATCTTGAATCAGTTGGCTGTCAACCCCAAAGACTGTGCCGATTGCGCCTTCAATCTGCTCAGAAGTGTAGTAGTCTGCTTGCAAAGCTCTAGCAGAATCTGGAATTAAAGTTGTCAGCTTAGGAATATCTTCTAAGCTAGCTAATCGAATACAAAAATCCATTTCATATTATGGTATCTGGTCAATTAACCGTCATCTGTAACGGTTCGTAGTGAAGACTTTAGTCCGCAGAAATATCAGAGGACTAAAGTCCTCACTACAAACCTTGTTTATTGTGGTCTTGGTTGCGGAGATGATATTATTCGGTGAGACTCGTGGAAGATATGAATTTCAATCATACTTAAGCTTCGATCGCCCGAATCGATTCCAACTCCCGTACAACAGGCAATCCCGATGCGACAAGTTCAGGCGGCACCTGATGGGTTTCCAGGTATTTTCCGTCGTGAATTAGCTGCACAACGTTCATCCGGTGAGGGCGGGTGTAATAGCGGTGGGTTGGTTCCGTCTTTTGCCTTTCTTGCAAGCTGTCGTTGGCAATTTTCTTGCGGAGTTTGACGATCGCATCCATAATCGCTTCCGGCCGCGGCGGACATCCAGGTAAATAAACATCCACCGGAATTAGCTTGTCCACACCGCGCACAACAGTCGGAGAATCTGCACTAAACATTCCGCCCGTAATCGTGCAAGCGCCCATTGCAATCACGTATTTGGGTTCGGGCATTTGTTCGTAAAGCCGCACCAACACAGGAGCGTATTTCATCGTAATTGTGCCGGCGGTAATCATCAAATCTGCCTGTCGGGGAGACATCCGGGGAAATACACCTAATCGATCCAAATCGAAGCGGGAAGCGAGCATGGCGCTAAACTCAATGAAGCAGCAAGCAGTGCCAAACATCAGTGGATACAGGCTGGACATTTTTGCCCAGTTGTAAAGGTCATCGACGGTTGTGAAAATTACGTTTTCCGATAGCTGTTGCGTAACTTCGGGATAAGCAGCCGGATTGGCGATCGACAAATCTTCTGAAGCAATATCTCGTGTCATGTCAGGTGAATTCATGTTGACAAAACTCCTGGAACGATATAGCTGTTGGTTGTTCGTTGACACTCTAATTCTGGCATCGAATTTTAGCTCCCGCCACGAACTGTCAGATATCTTGATACTCGCGCACTCTCTCATCTTCGGAACAGGCAATTTATCTGTGTAGCAGCTTAGTTCTCGGCTGAGTCATTTTCAAATTATCGCGAAAGCTTTTCAATTTTATTAAGTATCTTCGCCAACTTCTGACCAAAAAACGTGAGTAAGTGCGATCGCCCCAACCCTTAAACCAGCATCCAATTCCTTTCCCCCTCCCCTTGGCTAAACTTGCTGGCAGGCTATGATTGACGGTTGGGAGCTTTTCAGAATTTAAATGCTAAACACAACCAACATAATTTCCAGCCTGCTGCTATTTATCCCAGTTTCGATCGCCGGACACTTTCTCGGCTGGGAATCCTCCACAATCTTCATCACCTCCGCCCTAGCCATCATCCCTTTAGCAGCCTGGATGGGTACGGCCACCGAAGAAATCGCCGTTGTCCTCGGCGCCAACTTGGGGGGTTTGCTGAATGCTACCTTCGGAAATGCCACGGAATTGATTATCGGCATCGTCGCCCTCAACGCCGGACTAATAGATGTTGTTAAGGCCAGCATCACCGGTTCAATTATCAGCAACTTACTGCTGGTGATGGGATTTGCAATGCTGCTAGGCGGCTTGCGCTACAAAGAACAAGAATTTCAGCCCACAGTCGCGCGGTTGAATGCTTCCGCGATGAACTTAGCTGTGATTGCCATTTTGGTGCCGACGGCTGTTAATGTCACTTCTATCGGCATCGCCCCGGAAACTATGCAAAATCTCTCTAGCGCTGTTGCGATAGTCCTGATTATTGTCTACGTGCTGACTCTGCTGTTTTCGATGAAAACCCACAGTTATCTTTACGATGTAGGGGTGGCAGAAGTCGAAGGTCTCGAAGAATTAGCCGAAAGTAACTTAGCACCAGACAGTCCCGACCACAAGGTGAATCTACCGTTGTGGATTTCGGTACTGTTGGTCTGTACCGTCATGGTGGCGATCGAGTCAGAACTCCTGGTTAGTAGTCTAGAAGAAGCGACGGCGCGTTTGGGGCTGACATCACTGTTTACCGGGGTGATTTTAGTGCCGATTATTGGCAATGCTGCCGAACACACGACGGCGGTGACGGTGGCGATGAAAAATAAAATGGATTTGTCGGTTTCTGTGGCTATGGGCTCGAGTTTGCAAATTGCTTTGTTTGTTGCCCCGCTGTTGGTTTTGGTGGGTTTTATCGTGGGCCAACCGATGGACTTGAACTTCAATCCGTTTGAACTTGTAGCAGTTACGGTGTCGGTGCTGATTGCGAATTCTATCAGTTCTGATGGCAAGTCTAACTGGCTTGAAGGTACTTTGCTGTTGGCTGCTTATGCGGTTTTGGCGCTGGCGTTTTTCTTCCATCCCGTAATCGAAGGACTCGTTTAAAAGGGTAAAGAAGTCAAGCGTGAAGTCGGAAGTTCGGCAACGAGAAATGTGCGGGATTTAACTCATGTAACGGATAGAATTCCCGATTACCCATCAGTTATGCCGTCATCGGGAAGAGGGAAGTCCTAGGGAAGAAAGCAGAAGGAAGTTCGGCCTTACTCGCAATAGCAGAAGGAAGTTCGGCCTTACTCGCAATGTGCGGGATTTAACGGATGTAACGGATAGAATTCCCGATTACCCATCAGTTATGCCGTCATCGGGAAGAGGGAAGAAAGCAGAAGGAAGGAAGATGGAAAAGGCATTAGGCAGATGTTTGTCCCCCACTCTCCCCATCTCCCCCTCTCCCCCTCTCCCCCTCTCCCCCTTTCTCCCTCTCTTTTATTTCTTCCTTCCAGAGTGCTCCGGAGCGATCGTACAATGGAAAGCGGAAAACGAGCTAGAGTTCACTCCGCTTGACATTAGCGACGGGAAGGATTTAAATCAAGAGTGCTCATCAGTCTTGTACTGGGTGTGATACGATCGTCGCAGGTTGAAAATTGAGTATAACTAGACAACGTAAAAACTTAACTGGATTGTTGAGTACGCAGTCACACCGATCGGTGTTGCCGTCTAGGAAAACTCGTATTTGAACGAAAACCTGACTAGATCGAGACGATCGAGTACGGTAGGGCATACCGGAATTTACGCTTCAGGAGAAGACACTTTTACTTGACCTGGAGTAATCCAGTCGCAAGCAAGTGACTTCGTTGAACCAAGAATCTCAGTCACCAAGAGTGCTGAGAGTGCCAAAGTAAAACTTGATAGAGGTTAACTTACAGGGCGAAATAGTTATCTAAACTTAGTTAAAGCTCGCTGGACAAGATAAGTCTAGAAAGGCTATGATATCTGCAATGCCGAAAACCAAGGCTCAATTATCCGGTTTGTAAACCGCAGTTATGTCTGTACTAGCCAGCCTGTTAAGGTCGAGAAGGAAGTCCACAACTCGTTAAATTGGCTGAAAATAGTGGGTGACTCATGGCTAATAGCGACCGCTAGAATTG
>NZ_JAEQCE010000028.1:0-72817 GCF_020738665.1 Microcoleus sp. PH2017_08_TRC_O_A | reverse complement strand
CTACAAGCGTTTTCGGGATTATTGCACTACTCCAGACCATCTCGATACACGTGTGCAACGCGGCTACTAATCTGATGATAAACCTTTTGATGCCAACCATTGGCGATCGAACAAACGCGACTGATACCGAGCTCCACCGTCGCAAAGTACCGTCACAATCCTATGTCCAGGCCCCATTTGCTTAGCCAAAGCCACAGCAGCCCCCACATTAATCCCCACAGAACCCCCCATAAATAAGCCTTCTTTCCTCAGCAATTGGTAAACCACGCGGACAGCTTCAGCATCATCAATTTGGATAGCATCATCCACCGGGGCATTCTCCATATTTCCAGTAACGCGACTCGTACCAATTCCCTCAGTAATCGAACTACCTTCAGTCTTAATTTGCCCTGTTTTGAAATAACTGTAAAGCCCGCTACCCATCGGGTCTGCCAAAACAGCTTTTATCGCGGGATTTTTTAATTTCAAAAACATTGATACACCCGCAAAAGTGCCGCCCGTACCCGTCGCAGCTACCCAAGCATCAATTTTTCCGTCGGTTTGTTCCCAAATTTCCGGACCGGTTGTCTCGAAATGAGCTTGGCGATTGGCTAAATTGTCAAACTGATTTGCCCAGACGGCATTCTCCATTTCCGCAGCCAATCTTCCCGACAGTTTGACATAATTATTCGGGTCTTTGTAAGGAACAGCAGGAACAGTCCGAACTTCGGCGCCCAAGGTTTTCAAAGCATCGATTTTTTCTTGTGATTGGGTATCAGGAATCACAATCAAACACTTGTAACCTTTAGCGTTGCAAATGTGTGCTAAACCGATGCCCGTATTGCCGGCAGTGCCTTCAACAACAGTTCCCCCCGGTTTCAGCAAGCCTTTTTCTTCAGCGTCTTTGATGATGTACAAAGCAGCCCGGTCTTTGACGGAACCGCCGGGATTGAGAAACTCTGCTTTGCCGAGAATTTCGCAGCCGGTTTCATCGCTGAAGCTGTTTAATCGAATTAGTGGTGTGTTACCGATTGTGCCTACAAAGCCGTTTTTGATATCCATATTTTTTGATTGTTTCTATACTATATAATTCTGACAATAACTTTGATATTTCGTGCTAGCAGTTTACCAAATTTTGCTCATATTTAGCACAAATCCCGGCAAAACTGGGTCGCCACTGACTGTCACCGGATTCTCCAAGCATTCCTCTGGCAAACCGGGACGGTAGATGTAGACTCTGCGATTTTTGCGGTCAATCAGCCAGCCTAACTGCACTCCTGGTTCCCTCATATATTCTTGCATCTTTTCTTGTAGCGACTTAAGATTGTCAGACGCAGACCTGAGTTCTACTACAAAATCTGGGCAAATCGGGGCAAATTTTTGCTTTTGTTCGGGTGACAAAGCATTCCATCTTTCCAGTTTAATCCAAGCAGCGTCAGGCGACTTTTCTGCACCTGTTGACAAAGTAAATCCTGTACTGGAAGTAAATGCTAAGCCTGTACCATTTTGTTCAGCCCAAACCCACAGCGGCCCAAATATATTGCCTTCTCGATTTCCCGTCTCCGAACCAGTAGGCGGGATAATTAGCAGTTCTCCCGATTTGTTGCGTTCAATCCGTAATTCACTATTGATTTGACAGAACTCGAAAAACTCGTCCTCTGTCATTTGCAATTTTGGCGGTACTCGCAACACGATTGTTGGTGACAGCATTTTGCGTTTCCTCTAATTTCAATTGTTCAGACAATAGGATAATTTTTGGGTTCGTAGTGAGGACTTCAGTCCTCAAAAAAGAGGATTGAGGACTTTAGTCCTCACTACGAACCAGTCGGTAAATTTAACTTATTTATTCGGTTGAGGAGTCATCCGCAAATAAGGCTTAACTGGCGTGTAGCCTTTGGGAAATTTCTCTGCCAACTCTTTCGGGTCGGTAATCGAAGGTACGATGACGCAATCGTCGCCGTCTTTCCAGTCAACTGGAGTCGCAACGCTGTATTTGTCAGTAAGTTGCAGAGAATCAATTACCCGCAAAATTTCGCCAAAATTCCGACCAGTGCTCGCTGGATAAGTAATGCTCAAACGCAATTTCTTCTCCGGGTCAATCACGAATACTGTGCGAATTGTTAAGTTGTTCAGCGAGTTAGGATGAATCATGTCGTAAATGTCAGAGACTTTACGATCGCCATCTGCTAAAATTGGATAGTTGAGAGTAACTTTTTGAGTTTCCTCAATATCTTTAATCCAGCCCATGTGAGAATCCACATCATCCACACTCAGGGCGATGGTTTTAACGCCCCGCTTATCAAATTCAGATTTGAGACGGGCGACTGCGCCGAGTTCGGTGGTACAGACTGGAGTATAGTCTTTCGGGTGGGAAAACAACACGACCCAGCTATCGCCGGCCCAGTCGTAGAAATTGATTTCGCCTTCAGACGAGGCTTGGGTAAAGTTGGGAACTGTATCGCCTAATCGCAGTGACATAACTGGTTTCCTCTAATTTTATTTAACGACGGTTCTCTATCATCCCATAAGTGCCCGGTTTCTCGATCGCACTGTAAATGATTTTAAACTTTTTGGTCGATCGCCGACCAATACCATTACTGTAATATATATGAGAGTTTTACCCTAAATTTTGTTGCTATGCTGTACTTTTTGCTGAAGACAATACAGCCTGTTTTAGTTCCCGTGTGTTGTGTCTGTGCCTGGGGTTTAGTTTTTTTGGTGTGTTCGAGTGTCGGGCGTGCTGTCGGCGACTCAATGCACAGAGCTCAGCGGATGCACCAAATTCCTTGTGCTAACTGCGTGTTTTTCACTGGCGACTACCACCTCAAGTGTCCCGTTCAGCCTACAATAGCTTTATCTGAAGATGCGATCGACTGTTGTGATTATCGATCGCATTCGGGAACTTACGGTTAAAAAAATCAGCCGTCGCTTGACATATTTCTTAACATTTCTCGCTATTTCGATTAAACTTAAGTTGCGATCGAGAGATTTTCAGGAGTGTATAAAGAATGATAGTTCAAAAGCTAAACGGTTGCGACGAGTTTATAGCGGGTGACGGTACTCAACTGCGAGAATTGCTGCATCCAGACAAACAAGCTGTCGAGTTGCGTTACAGTTTAGCCCACGCCACCTTGCCACCGGGAGAAACTTCCGCGCTGCACTCCCTGACCACTTCTGAAGTTTACTACATCATCAGTGGCGTTGGGGAGATGCACATCGACGATGACACTCAATTGGTGGAAGTCGGAGATGCGATTTACATTCCGCCAAACGCCAAACAGTTTATTTACAATTGCGGCACAGAACCGCTAATATTTATTTGTATCGTCGATCCGGCGTGGCGAAAGGAAGACGAGACAATTTTTCAGTAAGGTGTCGAAAAATCTGTTTTAACAATAATAGCTTTAACAATAACAGCACCCAGCCATATGTACCGAGTGATTTCCTCTTTTTGCAACTTCGATGCGGAGTTGCAAAAATCCTAGGATTCACTTGCATTGCTCCCCTCTAATTAGTTGAGGAAGTATCAGCTTTGTTGGTGGGTGCTGTTATTGATTTTTGATGAGACAGATGTGAGATTAAACAGCGTTTTACTCCTTTGATTCTATTTTGAACTTCGCTGTGATATCTAGATGTTGCATCTGTCGGAAAAGCTTTTTGTTTGCTTCATGTTATTAATCTACCACCTTTTTCTAGAAGTGCAAGCACCTGCAACTAAACTTTACAGATGAAGGAAGACGGAAGTTCGGCAACGAGCAATGTACGGGATGTAACGGATGTCGGGGAGAAGGAAGACGGAAGAGGGAAGACGGAAGACAATCTTCTATGGGTAGAGATATTGAGGAGGAATTATGAAGTTAAATGAAGCATCGAGCTTTCTGAATGGGCGGCTAAAATAGTACAGTTCGGCTGTGGCTGCTACTGCGAGAAACAGAGATAATATTTGTATGAAAAAAACCAAACTCATCAAACTGTGCGCTTTATCGCTGAGCATTTTTCTGCTGTGTAGCAGTATCGTGACAGCGGAACCGATTGCGAAGCCTCAACCGCAGCAGACTTACACTAACCAAGAGATTCTGCAACAGTTGGTGAAGGCGAAAGTCGTGTATCTAGGAGAAACCCACGATAGCGTTGCCGACCACCAAGCTCAACGGGCGATTGTTCGAGAAATGCAGCGGCAAAATCGTAAAATTGCGATCGCGATGGAGATGTTTCAGCGTCCGTTCCAAAGTGCGATCGACAACTACTTAGCTGGTAAACTGACAGAAGAGCAATTAGTCGAGCAAACAGAGTACGATCGCAGATGGCGTTTTCCCTGGGAATATTACGCCCCATTTTTGCGGTTTGCCAAAGAAAAACAACTACCAGTCCTAGCCTTAAATACACCATCGGAAGTAACGAGAAAAGTTGCCTCTCAAGGCTTAGAAAGCCTCACAGCAGAGGACAAAAAATATATTCCGCCAATTTCCGAAATTCGCACCGACAACGCCGAATACAGGCAAATGCTGCTCGAAGTTTTCCAACAGCACCAAAAGGCTGCACAGGGAAATAGTACGGCCTTTGAAAGATTTTTGCAAGCTCAAGTTTTGTGGGATGAAACTATGGCCGAAAAAATCGCTGAATTTGTCAAAGCTAACCCGGATTATCAAGTTGTGGTGTTGGCGGGGAAAGGGCATATTATGTTCGGTTACGGAATTCCCAGCCGCGTCGAGAGGCGCTTGGGAGTCGGAAATGTAAAAATGCGATCGGTTTTATTCAGTTCAGCTACAGATACTCCTTTGTCTGCAAGCAAACCCATGGCTGACTTTGTTTGGAAGCACTTGGAATAGTACAATTTTACTCGCAAGCAATAATCGGGAACAGTCAATGACAAACACACCAAAAATACTTGCATTTGCCGGAAGTACCCGGGAAGCGTCCTACAACAAACTGCTGGTAAAAGTTGCGGCTGCTGGGGCTAGGGCGGCGGGCGCAGAAGTTACTTATGTAGATTTGCGGGATTTGCCGATGCCACTATTTGATGAAGATTTGGAAGCAAAAGAAGGAATACCAGAAAATGCCCGGAAGTTGAAGGAATTGATGGTAGCACATCACGGGTTTTTGATAGCTTCCCCGGAGTATAACAGTTCGGTTACGGCTGTGTTGAAAAATGCGATCGACTGGGTATCGCGCCCAGCCCCGGGAGAACCAGGATTGGTGGCATTTACTGACAAAGTAGCGGTAATTATGAGCGCTTCCCCTGGCGGATTTGGCGGTATGCGGGGATTGGTGCATTTGCGATCGATCCTAGGTAATATTAACGTGTTCGTACTCCCGGATCAGAAAGCCATTCCCCAAGCTTTTCAAGCATTTAATGCTGATGGTACGATGAAAGATCCCAAACAGCAGGAGTCTGTGGAGAATCTCGGCGCTAAGTTGTCTAATGTGCTGTCGAAATTAATCGCGTGAGGTGATTAATTAATTTTGCAGTAGGGACGCAACAATGTTGTGTCCCAATCTCAGTATCTGTGATTTTGCTGGCTGCATCAAGTGAGATTCATAGAATAAAACCCTTGAAATGGCATCATTAAAATTCCCAATATCCGACTAATTTCATTAACAAAAAAGTCTCGCTTGTCAATATAAATTGTACTGCCATTCAACTTAAGAAACTTCCAATCAGTACCTGTAGTCACAGCCCCATAAATACTGGCAATTTGCTCTCCGCTGCGCTGATTAAATAATTGGGCGGCTACCATTTCTGCAATACACTGACCCAAACCAGATTTAATACTTTCATTCTTAGCCTCTGTGAGAGTAATGACGGGGGCGCGAATTTCATAGGAATCCTTTGATGCAGTGAGAATATAATCGCAATAGCCGTTCAAACCTGCTTCTAAATCTACATTGAATTCTGAACCCGAGAAAAAACCAACTTGAAAATCAAATTGCCGCCTGACTTCCAATAATATTGGGGCAATAATTAACTCAGCGCGAGCCTTTTCGGTATTAATTGCCGTAGCTAAGGACAGGTTTTCAGTTAAAGTAGTTTGCAAATAGGAACTTGGCTGTACCTCCGGGATATCGCCAAACAAATCTAAAGGTTCTTCTACGGTTAAATTAAAAGATTCTCTAACTTTCGCTAAAGTTGTAAAATCGCTGTATGCCACAGGTTGACCTCATTGCTCGATTTTGGCGATCGCATTCTCAAATTGCTACAATCATAGTTGATTGCCTGTTATCCTCACCCCCAAATTAACATGACATTCACCGGAGATCCAAATTCAGCACCTGTTTTGCCAACAGCCGCAGAAGCAGCGGTTGCCAAAACCAGCAGCCGCGCCTTAGAATCGCACTTAGAAAATCATCCGTCTGGCGAATCCCTGAAATTGATATTAGATGAAAAAGAGGGCAAAACAATTGACATACCTGCCGCCGCGTTGCCACTGCTGTTAGCGATTTTGCAACAAACAAGTAGCGGCAATACTGTCAAGCTAACTCCAATTACTAAAGAACTTCATATTTATCAAGCAGCCGACATTCTGGGAGTTTCGGATAAATATATGCGGGAGTTGCTGGATGCTGGAAAAATCCCTTACAAGACAGTCAGGAACAGTCGCCGGATACGTTACGAAGATTTAATGGACTATAAAAAACAAAGTTACAAAGAAAGCAGTAAAATTATGGATATGCTTGTAGCTGAATCAGAAGCACTCGGTTTGTACCATTAAAATATGGCAACTTTAACTGTTATTTACGATGCTAATGTTTTGTATTCGGCATCTCTTCGTGACTTGTTTGTAGAGTTGGCAACTACCGACATAATTGAGGCACGTTGGACTGAAGAAATTCACGAGGAGTGGATGAGAAATTTACTTATAAACCGTCCCGATCTAAAATTTGAACAAGTTTACCGAACCAAAAACTTGATGAATGCAAATGTTGAAAATTGTTTGGTACAAGACTATGAGGCAATTATACAAGAATTAAAACTTCCCGATCCGGGCGATCGCCATGTCCTCGCTGCGGCAATTCACTCTCGTTCTAAGTTTATTATTACTTTCAATCTCCGAGATTTTCCCGAAGAAGTTCTTGCGCCTTACGACATTTTAGCGCAGCATCCAGATGATTTTATTTTACACTTGCTTGACCTCAACTGGCAAACAGTATGCAAAGCGGCAGAAAAGCAAAGAATCAGGCTCAAAAATCCGCCAAAAACGCCTGACGAGTATTTGCAAACGCTGGTAGAATTGGGACTGCCGCTGTCAGCAACTCGGATGCGAGAATTGTGTTATGCTGATTAGCCCGATCGCCTACTAAAAATTTATTTAACAGAGATAATAGCGGCTAGGAAGCATACCACCAATTGTACCAGTACCGCATCACCCGATCGACCTAAAAGAAAACCACCCGATCGCACATTGGCACACATAGGCTAGAACAAGCATAATTTAACCATCGGTCATCGGTCGGTTATACTTGTCACAAACAGTATGGCAGGCGTGGGAGACTCCTCCGTCACACCTGCCATGCAGTTTTATTTAATATTAGACAAGATTGCAAAATAATTTTATGCTATAATGAAGGGTTTGGCTTAAGTGGAGCAGATTGCAGGTTAGATCGGCACTTTAAAATTATGAGTTAGCTCTCAGGTCTAAAACTCAAAGCCTTTAATTGTAACTCCGTGATTTTTTTTGCAACAGGTCTAATATGTTCCAGGATAGCGGTCAGTCCATATTTTATGTTCATTAAGATATTCCTGATTTGAAAGGCTTCTCCCGCAACAGTGAGTTTTTTTTCGTTTGTAGCAGCAATTAACGAAAACAACATCTTGAGATACAAATTCAAGCTTGCTCGCGGTATTGTAAACCCGTAAATTTACTAGATTTCTTTGCCCAAATAACTCAATATTTTAAAAGTCTAAGTAATTCTATTTACGCCCCGCTTAAAGTTAGGTTGGTAAAGGTTATTATTTGTTTCCCTTTCTCGACTTTCTCCACAAGTGGACTGCTC
Organism: Microcoleus sp. PH2017_08_TRC_O_A; assembly: GCF_020738665.1. Classification (NCBI taxonomy): domain Bacteria; kingdom Bacillati; phylum Cyanobacteriota; class Cyanophyceae; order Oscillatoriales; family Microcoleaceae; genus Microcoleus; species Microcoleus sp. PH2017_08_TRC_O_A. The sequence goes on along the minus strand of NZ_JAEQCE010000028.1, from coordinate 64,846 downwards.
CCAATCCCAAAAAGGTCAAAAATGAGGCGAAGGGGGAGGAGTTCTCCGGTACGGGAGTAGGAGGAGATTCGTTAATTTCTAAGGTCACAAGCCCCTCTCCTGAAATAGTTCCATTTCGGGCTTCGGTTATATTGTCAGTTGGGCGAGCATCGGGTATACTGGGCGGCGGGTTGCAGGGGCTAAAAAGCAACTAGATCTGATTCTATCAATCGCTCCGACGATCTATGAAACATCGAAATATAGAGCCTGTATTTTTGGCGATCGCCAAAATTAGTTGACGTGCCATCAGATCGGATGCCTTTTAATATTGTATCTTCATTCTATGCAACTTCATGTAAAATTGGTATTATGGACGATGTATTTTCAGTTTAATGAACAAATACCAGAGGTAAATCAACATAATAGAATCTGTCAAAATTAGCAAAAATAAAACCACCATAGCGGACTGGCGATTAACTCCTGGTTACTTGCATGAAGGTAGGTTAGATTTTGAATCAGCACATATTTTGTTAGGGTATTTCTTGGCAGATAGAAATTCTCTAAATCCACCGGGAGAAAAAGAATTATTTGCTGAAGATGGCATTTTTGAATGGGGACACGCCCAGCCTCTAGAAAAAGTCATAAATTCACGGGAAGATGTGGAGTTTCTGCTCAAAAATCCTAATTTGTTGCGGAACTGTATAACCATTATTGAACCGTGGGAACACGTAGGCGTTAACACTCTCGGAGAAGATGTTCGGGCTTCCAAAAACGTTGCCTACATTGCTCAAAAAGTTGCCGATATCGACTCAGTATTATTGCCAGTTTGGTCAACGGGAATCATCGATCCAGAAATAATTGTTCCGGCAATTACCTGCGGTTATGCCGTAGTAGTGGAAGGAGGCGATCCATCGACATACGATGAATCGACTTGGACAAGTCCAGCCTGTCCGCGAGAGGATATGTTTGCATTAGTGGAAAAATTGCTGATTTCGCGATCGCCCACCAGTGCCCCTGCAATATTCATCTGTGTAGGCCACCAACTGGCTGCTGAAGGTAACATACGACTGATTCGTCGTGCAGTCAAAGAAGTCCTGGGCATGACATCTTTGGATGGCGATCGCTCAGGTATTGCTCTGAGATCGTTGCAAGAGGTTGCAGGGCGCATCGAAGCAATAGGTAAGACTCTTCAAGTTAAAAAACGTGATGGGCGGGTTGTTGCCCAGGGCTGGAACGATCGGCATTTTGCGGTGACGCGCAATGAATCGAAGGAAGTTGGCGATCGCGTGTTGTTACCCTATCAGTCTCCAGACGGCGATGCCTTAGATATTCCTTGGGAACTCATCCATGCCCACTCTGTAACAGCAGATGCACATGAAGGTGTCATTGACACGACGATTCAATACGAGCATGAAGTATCAATTTCGATGTTTCACTCAGATGAAGTCAACGAAGAAGCTGTACTGTTTGCTAACTGGGCTTACCGAAGTATTCATGACGCCCTTATTCCTTATCGGCATTTGATAGCTGGAAGTCCTCTGTCATGGCTGATACAACTGCCTGATTCTGTGGAAATTCTTTGTTCGACAGCAGCTAATGGCGAAATAGTTACAGAATGTTCGGCTACGTGCATTAACTACAAAGACTTTGAAGCCAAAAAAATTCGACGTTCTTTTACTTGCCAGTTCCATCCAGAATTGCTGTCAGATTTGCGTGCGATCGGTAACAGCGAAGCTCCATCATATGCAACTTTGAAGAATGATGATGGTGTCCGCTTATTTGTACGACTACTGTATGCAGGTATGCAAGAGTAATGCTGTTAGCTTGCTGTCTTTTGGGAGATGAAGATGACAATTGAACTGAAACTATAGCCTTTCAAGCGAAAGATGAGGTATGCTGAGTTATGCTACAACCCTTACACCACCAACCTTTTCAGGTCAAGATTCGTCCGCGAATCAATGTGAGAAAGGCTATATCACAGCAACAGATCATCTTTTGAGCGTTGAATCACTTATTTTGAATTGAGCGCTCATCAGATACACTAGATGTTCGCTCACAATTCAAAACTATCGATCGACCCCTGCCAGTTTTTCTGCTGGAGCCGATCGCAAATTTTCACTTTTTGATTCGCCAAATATTGCTGAAATTCGGGTTTTTCAATGTCGCTGCGCCACAGGATAGCAGCATCTTCTCCTGTGTCTGCGTAGTATCGCTTTCGCCGTCCTGCTTCCTTAAAGCCAAATTTGTGGTACAGAGACAGTGCGACTAAATTAGAGGCTCGCACTTCTAAAGTTGCCCTTTCTAACTGTCTGCGGTGTGCCGATTTTAGCAAAGTCCAAAGCAGAGCTTGTCCCAAACCCTGACCTTGAAAGCGCGGATCGATCGCCAAAATGGTAATGTGAGCTTCTTCTAAAATTACCCACAGACAACCGATACCGATGAGCATTGGGGGAACTTGTAGGGGCGGTGGATGGTGCGTGCGGGCCCGAATCTGTAGTAGCGGTGGATGGTGCGTACCCGCCTGGTTGTGAGCTGATTCAGAACCCTCAGTTTCCCATGTCCACAAACCCAGTAAATCGCTATTAGGACTGTCTAACTCGCGCCTGTAGCCTTCGATCGTCCAAAGTCCGCCAAAACAGAGGCGATCGAGCTCTACTGCACTGTTGAGGTGTTCGGCGGCGAGATGTTTGATTCCGAGAAAAGGCACAGGGGATTTTAGATTTAATAATTACTCAAAAGCATCAATCTGGGCGCTGATGACCCAATTGCTTGCCGTCAATTGTACACTGGAGAACACAGTAAGGATAGTTATTGCGCGATGGTATTAACTCAATCTATCGAAAAAGTGGAATCTGGACTTCAGTATCTGTCTAAGTCTCAAGAACCCAGGGAAAGTCGATCGCCCAATCAAGAGCTTTTACCGCTGACAGCCAGCGTCAACAGTAAGAATCATTTGGAAATAGGAGGCTGCGACGTAACAGACTTGGTAGAGAAATTTGGCTCGCCACTGTACATCTTAGATGAAGAAACGCTGCGGGCGACCAGCCGCCAGTACCGAGAGGCTTTTAAGCGGTACTATCCGGGCGAATCTCAAGTGATCTATGCTTCTAAGGCTTGGAGTTGTTTGGCTGTTTGCGCGATCGCGGCTTCCGAGGGCTTAGGCATAGATGTGGTATCTGCCGGAGAAATTAAGACAGCACTAAAAGCTGGCGTGAATCCAGAAAAAATTTACTTTCACGGGAATAACAAATCCCGCGAGGAAATCGAACTAGCTGTCACCAGTGGCTGCACAATCATTGCAGATAATTTGTGGGATTTAGACAATCTCGCAGAGTTGGCAAAATTGGGTGTCAGTCACAAAGCCGGTGAGCGGATACGAGTTATGGTCAGGTTTACGCCTGGAATTGAGTGTCACACTCACGACTACATTAAAACTGGTCAAATCGACAGTAAATTTGGATTCGATCCCAACTCCCTCAAGGATGTTTTCATTTACCTCAGCAAGCAGCCGTCTTTATCCTGCGTCGGATTACACGCTCACATTGGCTCTCAGATTTTTGAAGTGAAACCCCACCACGATTTAGCAGATGTGATCGTTAAGGCTTTCAAAGCAGCAATTGGGCACGGGTTGAAGCCGACAGAAATTAATATTGGCGGTGGGTTGGGTATTCGCTATACTGAATCCGACGATCCTCCAAGCATAGATGATTGGGCTAAGACAGTCTGCGACGCAATGGTAGCAGCTTGCAAAAATCATGATTTGACAACATTACCAAAATTGCTTTGCGAACCGGGTCGATCGCTCGTGGGTTCAGCCTGCGTCACCGCTTATACGGTGGGCGCTAAAAAAGTCATTCCAGGAATCCGGACGTATTTATCGGTAGATGGCGGTATGTCGGACAATCCCCGTCCAATTACCTACCAATCAGTTTATCGAGTCCTCGCAGCCAACAAAATGTCTGCTGAGTTAACGGAAACAGTGACAGTTGCTGGCAAACACTGCGAATCAGGCGATATTCTGATTAAAGATGCTAAGTTGCCAGAGTGTCAGTCGGGAGATATTCTCGTCGTTACGGCTACAGGGGCATACAATTACAGCATGGCTTCTAACTACAACCGAGTCCCCAGACCGGCGGCGGTTTTGGTGAAAGATGGGAAAGTTGACACGATCGTAGAGCGGGAAACTGACGAGGATTTGCTGAGGTTCGATCGCCTTCCTGAAAGACTCGGAACTAAAAAGTAAGAAGTAAAACATAAAAAGTAAAAAGTAAGATGATTCATTGGGATTTCTTGATGATTGTTTTTAAACTTTTTACTTTTGGCTTGTTCAGTCACGCGATTGGAATAACAACTGTTCATGGTTCACGGGTTCGAGTGCATCATAGTTCGCGGTTCACAGGCGGTAAGGTTCGATGAACCATGAACAATCAACAATCTGGCTATGACTTTGGCCTCATTCAGTCCTTATTGATTCAGGCGATCGATATTGGACTGGTATTTGCCCTTGCGTATTTGGTGCTCGTCATTGTCGGGGAGCGCCGGACGCTTTGGATGGTAAGGGGATTTATTATTTTGATGCTGGCGGCGGCGGTGAGTAACTGGGCTGGATTGAGGCTGTTGCACGTGGCGCTCAACAGCTTGGTAACGGGTTCTGCTGTGGCAATGGCGGTAATATTACAGTCGGAGTTTCGCCGATTTCTGGAACAATTGGGTCGGGGGGAAATTATACAATTATTTGGACGCGATCGCCGACCAACTCCCGAACCCGACAGCGTAATAGATGAAATTGTGGACGCAGTAAAAGAACTTTCGCAAAACCGCACGGGCGCTTTATTAATTGTAGAAACAGATTCTCCGATCGACGATCGGGATTTTTCAGTTCCGGGAGTGAAGCTAAATGCGGAAGTCTCTAAGGAATTGTTGCAGACTATCTTTCAACCGCAAACTTTGCTGCATGATGGGGCTGTTTTGATTCGGGCTTCGCGGATCGTGTCGGCTGGGGTAATTTTGCCTTTGTCGGATCGCAGCGCCTCGCGGCAGTTGGGAACCCGCCACCGGGCGGCGATGGGGATTACGGAACGGGTGCAAGCTTGCGTGTGCGTCGTGGTGTCGGAGGAAACCGGTTCGATTTCTCTGGCGCAGATGGGAACTTTAAATCGACCTTTGACTAGCAGCAAACTTAAGGAATTGCTAGAAGCAAAGCTGTTTCCGTCGGAAGGAGAAAGAGTGGTGACTCCAATTCCGATCGGCAATCTCGGACGGCAGATAGGATTGAAGGGAGTGACACTGTTAAAACGGATACTGCGCCGTTAGTCGGGTAATCGGGAGAAACCATGAGTCAAGGAATTTGCTTGGAAAAGTTGCCTGCGGATCTACAACAAGAACTACTGCCTAAGCACATAGCAGTGATTATGGACGGAAACGGGCGCTGGGCTAAGAATAAGGGGTTGCCACGGATTGCGGGGCACCGCCGAGGAGCTAGCGCTCTCAAAGAACTGCTGCGCTGCTGCAAAGATTGGGGAATTCCAGCTTTAACAGCCTATGCTTTTTCGACGGAGAATTGGGGCCGGCCGGCCGGGGAGGTGGATTTTTTGATGAGTTTGTTTGAGGGCAAGCTGCGGCAAGAATTGCGCGAGATGGTGGACGAGGACGTGCAAATTCAATTTATGGGGAATTTGCAGGCTTTGCCGAAGTCTTTGCAGGCGGAAATCGAGCGCTCTGTGACGGCTACTCAGCACAATCGGGGGATTTTGTTTCGGGTGGCGACGAATTACGGTGGCCGCCAGGAGATTGTACAGGCTTGTCGGGCGATCGCCACTCAGGTACAAGAGGGCAAGTTGCAGCCAGAGGAGATTGATGAGGTTTTATTTAAACGCTATTTGTATACTGCTGATGTTTGCGATCCGGATTTGCTGATTCGGACGAGCGGGGAAATGCGGCTGAGCAATTTTCTGCTGTGGCAAATGGCTTATTCGGAAATTTACATTACTGAGACGCTGTGGCCGGATTTCGATCGATCGGAGTTTCACCGCGCTTTGTCTGACTATCAGCAGCGCAGCCGCCGATTTGGCAAAGTGTAACGATTTTGGATTTTGGATTTTGGATTTTGGATTTTAGATTAATTTTTCAGTTGCCAATTAGGTATTGATTCTGAAGTATATTCCTCAATCTAAAATCTAAAAACGATTTTGGATTTAAAACGATTTTGGATTTTGGATTTTAGATTTTAGATTAATTTTTCAGTTGCCAATTAGGTATTGATTCTGAAGTATATTCCTCAATCTAAAATCTAAAATCGCCAATCTAAAATCAAATTAGGGGCCTGAGAAAACGGCATCTTCAATGTCGTGACGCGAGAGCGAGTATTTAAAGGCTCGCTGAATGTCTTGGCCGTCGGCTCCGGCGTCAATATAGCGAATAGTGAGTTGATCGATATCGAGGGAGAGTTCTGCTTTCCAGGTTGGTCGATCGATCTGCCAGCAGTGGAGTTCTCGCCGATCTTGCTCGCAGCCGCGGCTTTTTAGCCACTGTTCGATTTCTGGGAGTGGATGGCTGTACAAAGGAGTGTCAGCGGAAGGAAGAGTCATGAGCAATTGGGAATGGGGAATGGGGAATGGGGAATGGGGAATTGGGAATTGGGAATTGGGAAAACTGTAGTTAATCTTTAATTTAGAACTTTTAGTTGTCAATTGCCACGAATTAAGCCGATCGCGATCGCCAGTACCAAGCATCCGACTAAAGTAGCCCCCATGATAAATAGAGCGAATATTTCGCCGGGGGACAGAGGGCGATCCGTGGGATCTAGGTAAGCCGAGTTAGAAGTTTTTTTACTCGATCCCGAAACCGGAGTGTTGAAGCCCGGGGGCGACTGAATCACATTCAGGCGAGAATAACCTATTTTGAGGTCGTAGGCGAGGCGGCGTTCTGGGTTGCTGAGGGTGGCGTAGGCGTTATTGAGCTGTTGAAATTTGGCGGTGGCGACTGCGGGTGGCAAGTCGGTAGTATCGGGATGGTAGAGTTTGCTCAGTTCCCGGTACGATCGCCGAATTTCGATCGCAGAGGCTGAAGGATGCAGCCCTAACAAGCCGTAATGACTGGAACCCAAGGGGGTTTTTCCTGGTGTTTTCTGACTTTTGTTTTTCGCAGTTGCCTCGTTTCCTGCCACCGAAGCCCCTCTCTGCCGATTGTTGATAATATTTGATTATTTTAGCCCAGAGTTGAGTGTAGCGCCAGTGTCTGCCAGAGCGATGGGTTGAGTGCGGGCGATAAATCGTGGCAAGTAACCTCAAACCCAGCACCAAGATATTCGTGCCGTCCGCTTTATCGATAACGTTTATTCTTTAAAGCGTCTCCTCTTTTGAACGCAAAACTTTTAAGCTGTGCGGAAGCCAAAAAGATGCAAACGCAGAATGCTGTACACAGAAATCCACCCAATAAGGCTGTATGCCAGGGCAAATGACCTTTTCGCGTGAGTTGACTGTAAATCATCATTAATGGCGATCCTAATGCGCCAAATAGCCCAAGATAGTATCCCAAGTCACCTATACGCCAAAGCAATCCCAAGAACCAACTTTGCTTGCGTAGTTCTTCATATTCAGGATAGTCTAGTGACATTACAAATCCACTCCCTGTGCCTAATTAATTTAAACTATGAATCTACCCGCAAATTCTGCACATCCTCAACGCTAATCCCGGTAACTTGGGCGATTGCGCCATTATCTAGCTGTGAGAGTAATTGTTGGGCGATCGCTAGCGTTTCTTCTCGTTTTCTTTGTTCTCTTGCTGCCTGTATTCCTGCCTGTCTTGCTTCTTCAACAGCTTTAATAATTGCTCCCTGTTGGTCGTGAATAAACTGTTCCTTGCGTTCGTAAACTTCTACTTCTTCCCGACTTAACCGGGCTTGATTGGCAAGATCGAATGCTTTGTGGATTTCCGGTACGCTATCGATTGTTTCGGGAACTTCTGAGAGCATTCTGGCATATTTCATGAAATATATCCATTTATCTGTCAAAGTTTCTAGTTGACTTGCTTCTTTATGGAATTTAGGTAATTCTATAAACACTAAATTCATGGCATCTTCGGGATAGTTTAAATTGCTTTCAACTTCTTTATACACAAATCTCGAAATTAAGTTAGGGCTGTTGCGAAACATTTCAAAATCTGTAATGGTTAAAGCTATTAATGGCTTGAGCATTCGATAGCCTTCTCCTCTTTGCAATTGAAATGCGTAGGTTGTGGCTGCATTGTACAATACCCGATTGCCAGAATATTGAACGTTGAGAACTAGAATTTCAATAATGACTAAGGTACCATCGTCTAGTTTGGCTGTGACATCGAGGTAAGTATCTTTTAAATCTGCAAGTTGCCTCGGCAGATTTGGGTTGATTATTTCTAAGTCTTCGATGGTGGAATTTCCTTCATAAATTAAGGCGTTAAGAAAGCTAATTAGAATCTCTTTGCTTTCTGAGGAGCCAAAGATTTTTTTGAAGGCGTATTTGGTTTTTGGGTTGATAAATATCATGGCTTTAATTTTGTAGTAGTGATTCAATCAGTGAGGCGTAGTTTGTTGGAATATTTAGGAATCGCCCCGCAAATTTTGCACGTCCTCAACGGTAAGCCCTGTAACTTGGCTGATTTTGTCATTATCTAGCTGTGAAAGTAATTGTCGGGCGATCGCCAACTTTTCTTCTCGCTTTCCTTGTTCTATGCCTTGTTCTATGCCTTGTTTTATGCCTTCGTTAAGCGACTTAATAATTGCTCCCTGTTGGTCATAAATAAACTGTTCTCTTTTGTCTAAATCTGCCACTTCCTCTCGGCTCAACTTGGCTTGATTCGCAATATTAAAAGCTTCATGTATTTCTGGTATACTATCCATTGTTTCTGGGACTGATGTCAGACTTCTCGCATTTTTCATGAAATAAATCCATTTATCTGCTAAAGTTTCAAGTTCCTCCTCTCCTTTGATAAATTTCGGCAATTCTACAAATACTAAATCTAGCTCATTTTCGGGATATGTAAAGTTTTTATTGACTTCTTTTAACACAAATCTCGAAATAAATTCTGCATTCTCAGGAAACATCTCAAAGTCAGTAATTGTCAAAGCAATTACTGGCTTCAATAGTCGATAGCCTTGGGCTGCTTCCAATTGAAAAGCATAGGTTTTAGCTGCATTGTAAAAAACCCGCTTGCCAAAAGACTGGACGTTGAGCACTTGCATTTCAATGATTACTAAAGTGCCGTCGCTGAGTTTGGCTTTCACATCGAGATAACTATCTTTTAAGCCTTCTAGTTTGGGAGGCAGATTCGGGTTAATAATTTCTAAGTCTTCGATGGTGGAATTTCCTTCATAAATTAAGGCGTTGAGAAAGCTAATTAGAATCTCTTTGCTTTGTGAGGAACCGAAGATTTTTTTGAAGGCGTAATCGGTTTTCGGGTTGATAAATATCATAGTAGTCAGATTTAGTTTTAAGGTTATCGGTTTGGTGGCGAAGCAACAGGATTTGAGAGCGGTCAAACGGCAGATTTTGTTTCAGGTAATGGCTTGACATTTTCTGGCAAATGTGAGTTGCCGATCGCCAGCACGGGCTCATCGTCCCTGTGTTCGTCATCGATCGGCAGTTGGCAAGAAATCAATTCTGTGACGATCCGATCGCCCAAAACATCTTCCCAATCCTGCAACTGTTCCCTGGCTTTGATCGGCTCGTTGACAGCAACATCTACGCCCATTTGTTGGAGGTTGAGGCTGTGGGCTGTCGATCGACGATTCACAAACTCCACCAACCAAACACTCAATCCCACTGCGGCCATCAAAGGCAATACAATCCGATAATCGCGGGTTAATTCAAACATCAATAGAATGGCTGTCAGCGGTGCTCTAGCGCTACCTGCGAGGACGGCGGCCATGCCCACCATTGCGTAGGCGGCAGGGCCTGCGACTCGATCGCTCAATGCCGGGATCATTTCCAAAAAGATGCCATAAGCCGAACCCAACGAAGCTCCCAAAAACATCGCCGGGGCGAAGATACCACCCACTAAACCGCTACCGAGGCTGATAGCTGTCACCGCCAGTTTGACGAATAGCAGCAACAGCAGCAAAGACAAGGAAAATTTGACATCTTGGAGCATTGCTTGGACTGTTTCGTAGCCCACACCCAAAATTTGAGGCAATTGCAGGGCGACTAAACCGACGATCGCACCGCCGATGACGGGATGAAGCGGCCGGGGCAGTCGTCCCAGCCAAGCAAATCCTCGGGTTTTTCCTTGAAAACAGCGATCGGCCAATTGAATTGCTTCTGTATAAGCTAAGGACACACAGCTTGCCAAAAGTCCCAATCCCATGTAAAGAGGCAGTTCTAGAGGACTGCGGACATCGTAGATTGGCAAAGCAAAGGCCGGCTGAGCTCCCAAACAAATTTGAGCGATCAGCGCCGAAACTACGGCGGAGAGCAAGACAACGCTGACTGACGAAGTGGCGAAGGTGCTACCGAGTACGACTTCTAAGGCAAAAAAGACTCCGGCGATGGGAGAGTTAAACCCGGCGGATAAGCCTGCTGCTGCTCCCGCGCCGAGGAGCAAGCGCTGCCGTTCTGGGGAAAGCTGCAAGATTTGAGCTAGCAGCATTCCGAAGTTGGCGCCGATTTCCACGCTGGGGGCTTCCGGGCCGAGGGAGGCGCCGGTGCCCAGGGATACTGAGGCCGCCACCATTTTGGTGATGGGTTTGAGGGGGGAGAGTTCTTGTAGCCCACGGGTGGCGGCAATTAAGGATGACATATTGGGGCCAAAATCGCGAAACCGCCAGCGCATCAGCCCGATGATGACTCCGCCGAGGGTGGGAATGCACGCTAGAGTCCAAGATCCCGAAGAGGCGATCGCCCCCATAAAGTCTTCCAGCATCAGGCTGTGGATCAAGTGGATCAGGTAGTGAAATGTGACGACGCCTGCGCCAGTAACTCCCCCGATCACTAGGGAGAGGACGAGCAGGAGGGTTTCTGGGTTCGGATGCAGGCGGCTGAACAGCGGGCTGAGGCGGGAGGAATGCGGAGTTTCTGCGGTTGAGCCGGGCGGCAGCAGCTCCACAGGATGGGTGGCTTTCATTTAGCGGTTCATTCTTCTGTGAGAAGTTAGATAAATATTACATTTTATTTCTTATTTTCATTTTGAGTGATTTCAGAGGAATTGACAAGTTAATTAAGGCGTATTTTATGGCAGATTTTTGGGGCTGGCGGCTGGGATGGAATGACCGCTTCTGAGGGTGAGTGAATTTTAGCTGATAATTGTATGCTCAGTGACATTCAAAATTAGATAAACTGAGCGATAATCCTAATTAACTATATCTACAGTCTTATAGTTTCTGGCGATCGCATTAGAGGCTCTGCCATCTAGCAGTCTGTTTAACAGTTGACAGTTGACAGTTGACAGTTGACAGTTTGAGACCGATGTCTACCTAGAAGGAAGAGGATTGGAGTAATGAATGGTCTGATTTTAATTTCTCCCTAAAACGGAGAGGCTTTCAACCAATTCTTTCTGGTAAAATCACTGGAACTAAATGCTCTGATTTGAGATTTTAGGTCGAATAAAATATCTCAAATCGAAATTTTGTAGTGAGGACTGAAGTCCTCAGGGAATAGGACTAAAGTCCTCACTACAAACCTGTTTGATGGTGGCTGTTCGATCGCAAATATAGCAATTGCCACAGCGGTGAGGACATAAATAACCTCATGAATATAGCCGATACCCGTCAAGCATAAATGGTTTGATTCCCGTACTATGCAACTGTCAACTGTCCACTGCCAACTGTCCGCTGCTATATCATATCGGTTGTTGCGCGACCGGGATTCTGGGTTTGGGTTTGGCGATCGACATTAGCGGATCGCCGATGGTGGCCACCTTCCAGGGCGGGGATTCTAGCTGGCGGGCTGCGATTAAAAAAGGTGCCCCTCGTTTTAGGCGATCGACCATTATTTTAGGTGGAATAAATGCAGATAACAAAGGTTCGTTGACGCTGCCGACATAGGCGTAAGCACCATTTTGCAACCACCTGCCAGCAACGGTATTTGCATCATCTGGATCTGATGCTGACCAACTGTGAATCATGTGGATTGCTGCGGGAAATTTCAGTTTTGGTATATCCTCAACCAAGGCGTCACCGTTACCGACTTGGAATGATTTGGGATAGCCTTTGGAATTCATTAATATTAAGTCAAATGTCCACGGTTTGGATGCTACTAAACTCCGCCACAATTGGAGAGTAGACTGGGGTTTTTGCACTAATTCGACATTCAAACCTATGCTTTTTAGTCCGCTAGCTGCTGACTCCATTTCATATTTTCCCCAATTTCCTTCTTTTGGGTAACTGTCATACAGCATAGCTGTTTGGCTGTCGAGAAATATGGCGCACATGGCTTGATAGATCGATCGCACTTGGGATCCGTAAATCCAGCCAGCCGCGGCCCAACGTTCACCGTTGGGATGCCGTCCCAAACCGTCGGTAACAGCCCATTGTTCGTCTTGCTTTTGGGGGGATTGATATTTTACTGCTAGTTGGCGTACAATCGTGATTGTGTCGATCGCATCTCCGAGTTGCGAGTAAAAATATCCGGTTGATTCAACAGCTTTTGTAACTGCTGTTTGCAGATTTTTCCACTGTGCGGTATTAAGGTTATCGTTCGGTTTTCCGAAGTTGCCTTCGAGAAATACTAAGGGTTGGCCACGGGCTGCTGCTAAGGCAACTGCTGCTAAACGTGCGGGGTCATTTTCAGATGTGATGACTACTCCTGGCGGTTCCCAGCCGAGTTCTCTCCATTTTGCTTTTAAGGTTTGAGTATCCGTGGCATTCCAGGCTGCTGCTGTTGCCTTCAGCATTAATTGTTGGAGTTTTTGACCTTTTGGGATCTCCTGTTTGATGCTGGGTAAACGGACAATTTCTTCGGGTTGGAAGCGCTGCAAAAACATCGGTGCATATTTTTGATCTTCGATGAGAATCGGCCAGTGTCCTTTGAAATTCCACTTTTGGATTGCGGCTAAGAATGTGGCTTCGTCGGGGACTAAAACAATGCGGTTGACTGTTGGGATGTTGTCCCGGATCAGGCCGACTCGCAGGCCTATTTGCACTGCCCAGGGTTCTTGTTTGGCTGATGGGGGGAGTTGGAAAGGTTTTTTGAGCAGGCGATCGCACCCAACAGCGATTGTTGCTATGATGGAAATAAGGGCGATCGCTAGCAATTGAAGTTTTAACTGTTTTTTCATGAGGGAAGGGAAGAGCAGCAAAAAACTCGTAGCTTGCGGGGCGGAACGCCATCGCCAACACTAGAAATTATAGGTATATTTTTATACTAATCCCGGATTTTCGAGGCATGACACAAAGAAAGATTGTAAGTGCGATCGGGATGGCGACTGTTTGGGCGATCGGCTTAGCAACTACAGGTTTAATAATTTTCGCAGCCAACGGTTCCTCAGTCAAGCATCAAGTCCGACAATTGCTGACAGCGAGAGAATGCCGGGGGTGCAATCTTTCCGGGGCTAATTTGAGTGCAGTTTTTCTCGAAGGCGTCAATTTAGAAAATGCTAACCTCAAAGATGCCAATTTGTGGAGTGCCCATTTGGTAAATGCTAACTTGAAACAGGCAAATTTGGCTGGTGTTTACCTGATAAGCAGCAATTTAGTAGGGGCAAATTTGGAGGTAAGTAATTTAGAAAAGGCGTTTTTAGAAGATGCTTATTTGGGAGAGAGTAACTTGAAAAAAGCTAACTTAACAGGTGCTTTTATGAAAGGTATTTTTCTGGTTAATGCTGACTTAGAGGGGGCGAATTTGGAGGGGGCAAATCTGTGGATGGCGAATCTGGAAGGTGCTAATTTGAAGGGTGCTAATTTGAGGAATGCTTTGCTGTTGGAGACAAATTTGACCGGGGCGAATTTGAAGGGGGCGGTGATGCCTGATGGTACGCGGCATGAATGAAAGTCAGTTGATAGTTGACATCAGTCATTAGTCAGGGGAGAGGGCGATCGCACCTGTAACCTTTATTTCCCCTTATTTGGTGAGGGAGTGAAGGGGTGAGGTGCGATCGGGATTCTAATAGCTAGCAGTTTGGGTTAGGAAGGGCGATCGAACTGATGGAGCAAATAAGGGCGATCGCCCTGAGACTCGAACTCAGTCAGCGAGCAGAATGTCAATTGCAAACGCAGGAACTTTTCAAAGCTATCTAGAAACTCGATGCAACCACATTGTTGCAGTAGATTCGATCGTGCTGCTGTCCCAAGTGTCATAAAAACCTAAAGCTTCACGCCAATTAAAGGCATTACCACCGGAGGATATCAATTTACGACTATATAACTTGTTTTCGCCCTTGTTATCTGGTGAAAATTGGGAGTTTTTTCGATAGCCTCCGTAGAACCATTCTCCGGCTGGATCGTTCACAAAAAAGTCACCATTGTTGTTATAACCGCGAATAACTAAAATGTGACCCGGCTCTGTCCAATAACCATGCAATATACATATCTCACCAGAATCGAGAGACCGAGTGATGTCTGAAAGACTCCCCCTCAGTGTCAAATCATCTCTCAAGCCTAAACCTTCTAACAATCTTCTGATTCCATCGGGAGAACCGTGATCTATTCCCAGCCGATCGAAACGTTCTTTTACATCATCCTCGTACTGTGGCCAGGGGCCTAAATCTGCAACTTGAAAATACTTGAGACACATTGCTGCGCTTGTAGAACCGCAAGTGATCTTTGGAGCAATTTCGTTATCGTATTGACTGAAATAGGGAACGTTATGATTGACAGCCATAATTTACCTCAAGCTAAGTGTTGTATTGGAATAATAAATATGGTGTTAGCAGCTTTTGCTCTGCTTTAACTCCATCAAAACCCAAAGTAGATAGCCCTGCCGGTGAGAAAAAGTGACAGACTTTTGTAAAGATTTGTCAGCCATGAATAGGCTCTTACTAGATAGCCTGTGGCAAAACAAGTCGCTTCAGTAATGCGTCAAAATCTACATCAGGATTAGAGACATTAAAATCAAAATCATTCCGCATTCCAATTTCCCCAGCATACTGCCAAAAAAGCACCGGGCAAGGAACATCTGTACTAGGCTGAGCTTTAAAAGCATCAAACTCTAAAGGTGGAATTGGGATGCTGGGTGTGCGGAACCTGTTATCAAATCTAGCAATCCATAATCCGTGACATTCCGCACCTCTATTCATTGCTTGTTTGAGGGAGGTTGATGTTTGATCGTCCTGCGATCCCAAGTAAACGCAAGGTAGCATTTTAATTTTGGAACTGCTAGCTATAACTGCTTTAGACCATCCGAGATAATATTCTGTAGATAGTGGATCGCTTGGCTCAACATCTAAAAAGAAATAAAATTCTCCGCCTTGAGATTGGAGATAATCTTCACCAAAAGTTGCCAAGAAATCCAATGCTTGATCTGTACCATCAATATCACCTTCTCTCTCTCCAAATCCAACTCGTGTTGTGAAACGACCGATCGGCAAGACGCGAATATTATTTCTCCTAAGTATGTTGTTTTCTTCACGTTTTTTGTATTCTCCAAACCCTGAAAAGTCAGTTCCGCTAAAATAGCGACCCCAGTATGCAGGTTTAGCCCCACCTAATAATCGAGTTGCGCCACCAACAATCAAATCTGAATTGACGTTGATGGCTGAGTCAGCACCTTGAACTCCAATATTAAGATTGCCTGCGATCGATATATGTCTCTCGAAGACAAACCAATCTTTGCTTCCTTTAATTGGATTAGCAAGCACTATTTTAAGATGACCAAATTGAGCCTTGGAAAATTCTTCTATTTCAAGTATGTCACTTTCCTTGAAATCAAATTTTTCATCATTAGATAGTTCTGTTGACTGTATGGGACGTTTTTTCAGAACAGTATCGACAATAGCCTTTAACTTCATTGCTTTATTCTTCCAGATGAGAATGTTGAGTCAGAATCAGCCAACAAAGATGAATACTGCTTTGAGAATGCAATAAGCTTGCTTGTTTGACTCTGAATAGTTTGACTTTCCCCATCAAACCCTAAAACGATCGCCCTGGCGGTGAGAAAAAGTGACAAGCTTTTGTAAACTTACGTAAATTCACTCGATCGATTTGAGATTTTACCTTATCCCAAATCCGAGTTCAATACCCCTCTTATTTCTCAGTCCGCGCAGGCGGACTTCGTTCGTATAGACGCGGTTTCAACCGCCGAGTATAAAAGGGACTACCTTGCGGTTAATTAAGTAAATTTGTTTTCTATCCTGAAAAAGAACCCCCACTCAGAATATTCGGTGAATATAGTAAATAGTTCAAAATAACAAACTATGACAGCACAAGAGGCGATCGCCCTAATCGACCATCTGTTACAATCCGCAAACAAACAGCAAAAACTCACTGACATTCAATCCCACGTCTTTCTGGAAACTTGGGAAGGACACTCTTATCAAGAGATAGCCGATCGCCTACTTTACGAACACGACTATATCAAACAAGTCGGTTCGCATTTGTGGCGAAATCTCTCTCAAATTCTTGGCGAAAAAGTCTCAAAACAAAATCTGCAAGCAGTCTTGCGCCACTACCAGCAGAGCAGTGCGGGCATCCAAGATTGGGGAGAAGCGATCGATGTTTCCTATTTTTACAACCGCTTGCAGGAATTAGAAACATTAGAAACTTGGATTAGCGGCGATTCTACCCGTGCGATCGGTATTTTTGGAATTGGCGGTATCGGCAAAACTTCTCTGTCTGTCAAACTCGCCCAGCAAATTCAATCTAAATTTGAATTCGCGATCTGGCGGAGTTTGCAGCAAGCACCGACATTAGATGCTATCCTCAGCGATATTTTACCAATTTTAACTAATTCATCAGCCGAAACCAATCACTCTATTCATGCTCTCATGGAACAGTTGCGGCAAAAACGCTGTTTGTTAATTTTCGACAATCTGGAGTCGATTTTGCAAGCAGGAAATCGCAGCGGACAATATCAACAAGGTTATGAAGATTACCGACAGTTATTTGCCCGCATTGCTGACGAACCACACCAAAGTTGTCTGATTTTAACCGGACGAGAACAACCCGGCGGGTTTGCCGTGCGATCGGGCGAAAATTTACCCGTGCGATCGCTCAAACTCTTCGGCCTTTCGCCACCTGTATGCCAGCAAATCCTCGCTGATAAAGGATTAAAGGTAACGCTATTGCAATGTCGAGATATTGTAAATTATTTTGGTGGCAATCCCCTCGCCCTGAAACTTGCTGCAACGACTATTCAAACACTTTTTGGTGGTGACATTCACGCATTTTTAGTGCAAGGAAATACTGTTTTTAGCGATTTGTGGGATTTGCTCGATCGCCAATTCGATCGCCTGTCTCCCCTGCAACAACAAATCATGTACTGGTTAGCCATTAACCAAGAAGCAGCGACTCCTGCGAAGCTAAAAGCTGAAATTTTGCCCGAAGTTTCGGGACGGCAACTGATGGAAGCATTGGAGGCGCTGGCCGAGCGATCGCTGATTTTCGATGAGCGATCGCTTAATTATACCGCATCCACCAGTTTAATGCTACAACCTGCGATCGCCGAGTATGTCAGAGAACGATTGCTCGAACGAAACTGTCGTTCGAGCAATATCGAACTTTTAATAAATGCCCGGAATTAGTTTTTTTACTCGCTGGCGGTATTCTGAATAGTCGGGATATTTATCGCTCAACCAAGTTTCTTCGCGTCTGGATTTGATGTCAAAAAATATTAGTAAAATTGCAGTCGCTATTAAATGAGATAAACTGAATTGAAAGATTGTCCAGCCGAGGGCTGCGAAGATGCCGCCGCTGTACAAGGGATGCCGCACTATTCCGTAAATGCCTGTTTGGACTAATTCTCCGTCTTCTCTGGGATAGGGTAAAGGTGTGAGGTTTTTCCCCAAATCTATCAGTCCTTTGATGATGAAAGTTAATCCGATTAAGCTGAGAATACTTGCTAAAAACCAGGTAAGATAAATTAATTGAGTTGATTGACTTTTGAATCCGGGTAGTTGATAAACTGGTAAGATTGTAAATGCTGCAAGTAATACTAATTGCAGAAAAACTAAATATTCGCCCCGGCTGTTGTTGCTCCAGCCTTGGCGCGTGAAACCCCAGTCAGTTAATAGTTTTTTCATAGGAAGAGGAAAGTTCGGCTAGGGATTGTGGAACTGACATTTTTGGGCGCATCTGGTAGATTGTTTGTAGTTGTGCGATCGCGTTTAAAGAGCGCTAAAGCGCAACTACGTACCTCGGATAAAGCGCTCAAGCGCAACTACATACCTCGGATAGAGCGCTCAAGCGCAACTACGTACCTCGGATAGAGCGCTCAAGCGCAACTACATACCTATTAGAGATTTATTCTCGCCAGGGACGTGTCATTAGTTCTAGTTGGTTGACTTCATCTTGGCTTAAAGTCCAGCCTAGGGCGCCTGCGTTTTCTTCGGCTTGTTTTGCGGTTTTGGCGCCGGGAATTGGGATAACTCCGTTTTGGGCTATTAACCAGTTTAGGGCAACTTGCGCGGGCGTGCGATCGCGCTTTCTCCCCATTTTTCGCAAGGTAGACATGACTAATTCGATTTTTTCAAGGCCCACTTTGCCGAATCGGGAGTCCATTTTGCGGGCTCCTGTAGGTGGTTCTTGGGCTGTGTATTTGTCGGTGAGCAATCCTTGGGCTAAGGGGCTGTAAGCTAAAATTGTTACTCCCAATTCCGAGGCTGCACGTACAATTCCTTGTTTTTCTACTTGCCGCGATAGCAATGAGTAACGGACTTGATTTGTTGCTAGGGGGACGCCTCTGGCTGCTAGTATTTTGTGAGCTTCGCGCATCTGTTCTTCGGAATAGTTGCTGACTCCTACTGCTTGAATTCTGCCTTGTTTTACTTCGTCTGCTAAGGCATTCATCAGAGTTTCTTGACTCAGTAAAAAACTAAAAGGCCAGTGTACTTGGTAGAGGGTTATTTGTTCTACTTGCAACCGTTTTAAGCTGGCACTCAAGGCTTCGGAAACTGATTTTCCGGTAATCCGCCAGGGTACGGGGCCGAATTTGGTGGCTATTTGCACGGGTTGGCTAGTTTTTTTGATAAACTGTCCCAGCAATTCTTCTGACAAGCCGTTACCGTAGACTTCGGCTGTGTCGAAAAAGTTGATTCCGGCATCTAGGGATGTGTTGAATGCTGCTTCTACTTCGGCGGCGCCGTAGTTGCTGCCGTAGTTCCAAAATAGTTTGTCGCCCCAAGCCCAAGTTCCGACGCACAGGGGAATGACGGCTGGGCCATTTTGTCCTAGGGTGATAGTTGTCACGGTTGGTAAATCCACAGTTATAGCAGTTGACAGTTGACAGTTGACAGTTGACAGTTACATAGTACGGGAATCAAACGGTTTATCGATCGCGGGATCGGGGATCGATTCATGAGGTTATTTATGTCCGCGCTTTCAGGTGGCGGTTGCTATATTGATTCTCTTTATTTTTATATGAATAATGTCATTTGAGCTTCTAGCTGTGGGTATAATGGCGGCCGATTGCAATATCTCAGTTACTATAAATTCAAATGTTGTCTTTATTTGAAAAGTTATGCCGATCGACCGTTTGCCAGATTCTACATTAACAGATTCCACGACTGCTGCCCAAAAGAGAATTGACCTCGCGACGATGTTCCGCCTGGGCTTGTTTCAGATGGGGCTGGGCATGATGTCGATTTTGACCCTGGGGGTACTCAATCGCGTGATGATTAAGGAGTTGGCGATTCCGGCTACTGTGGTGGCTGGTACCCTGGCGATGCACCAGTTTGTGGCGCCAGCGAGGGTATGGTTCGGGCAAATGTCCGATGCTAAGCCTTTGTTTGGCCATCACCGCACGGGTTACGTGTGGATGGGAGGGCTGTTGTTTGTGATTTCGGCTTTTTTGGCGGTGCAGGTGATGTGGCGCTTGGGCGCTAGTTTAGACGCTGTGGGGTGGACGACTCCGACTTACGGCTGGGTGGGTTTGCTGGGTTTGGTTTTTGCAGTTTACGGTATCGCGATTTGTTCGAGCTCGACTCCTTTTGCTGCTTTGTTGGTGGATGTTTCCGATGAGGAAGATCGATCGAAGTTGGTGGGTGTGGTGTGGTCGATGCTGATGGTTGGTATTATTATCGGGGCGATTGTCAGCAGCGGTTTGCTGAAGCAGATTGATGGGGATGTGCCGCGGGAAGTGTTGCAGGCTTCGATTAATGGTTTGTTTGTGAAGGTGCCGGCGGTGGTTTTGCTGTTGGTGGGGATTGCAACTTTTGGGGTTGAGAAGAAGTATTCGCGTTACGGGGCGCGATCGATCGCAGTTAATCGAGAAGATAAGATTACTTTAGGAAGTGCGCTGCGGATTTTGACTGCTAGCCGCCAAACTGGTTTGTTTTTTACTTTCCTGCTGGTGATGACAATTTGTTTGTTTATGCAGGATGCCGTTTTGGAACCCTACGGCGGGGAAATTTTTAAGATGCCGATTTCGGAAAGTACGCGGTTGAATGCTATTTACGGTACTGGTGTTCTCATCGGTTTGAGCGCAACTGGTTTTTTAATTGTGCCGCGGATTGGCAAGCAAAATACGATTAGATTGGGTTGTTTATCGGTGGCGGCTTGTTTTGGCTTGATTATTTTATCGGGATTTACTGGTAATCCCATTGTGTTTAAGTCGGCTTTGATGTGTTTCGGGTTAGCTTCGGGAATTACAACGACGGGGGCACTGAGTTTGATGTTGGATTTGACGGCTGCGGAAACTGCGGGGACTTTTATTGGCGCTTGGGGTTTGTCGCAAGCGATGGCGCGGGGTTTTGCTACGGTTAGCGGCGGTGCTATTTTGGATTTTGGCAGGACTTTGTTTGGAGTGCCGATGTTGGCTTACGGGTTGGTTTTTGCAGTGCCGGCTGTGGGTATGATTTTCGCTTTGTATCTGTTGAGTCTGGTGGATGTTGCAGAATTTCAGGATAATGCTAAAAGTGCGATCGCAACTATCCTTGAAAATGAATTAGACTGAGAATACCGGGCGGTTGAAACCGCGTCTATACAGACCAAACCCGCCTCCGCGGGTTGAAGAAAGTTCTCTTCAGTCCGCGGAGGCGGACTTCGTTTTTGTAGACGCGGTTTCAACCGCCGTCTTCGTTTTTATCAGCGCGGTTTCAACCGCCGTCTTCTCCTACAAACCAGTAACTAATGCAAGATTTTTGGAACTCTATTCTAACTTTTTCTCAGACAACTGTCAAAACAATCGGACAGCAGTTTTTGAAAGATTTCGGTTCTGCACAAGCGGATGAGAAATCTGATGGCAGTTTGGTTACGCAGTCTGACAATTGGGCGGATGCAGAGATTAGAAATGCGATCGCACTTGCGTTTCCCAGTCACGGGATTTTGAGCGAAGAAGGAGAGCACGTTTTACCCGATACTGAATGGTGTTGGGTTGTCGATCCTCTCGATGCTACCACTAATTTTGCTCGGGGCATTCCAATTTGGGGGATTTCTTTAGGTCTATTATATCGCGGAACTCCAGTTTTTGGCTGCGTGCATTTGCCACCCCTGAATCAAACTTTCCACGGTTTTTATGCAGAGAATTTGGCGGACGATCCTGTATTGACAAATATGCCTCAAGGTGCATTTTTAAACGATCGCCCGATTCGCCCGAGTGATGATAAACTGAGTGGAAATCATATTTTTAATTTGTGTTCGCGGAGTGTGGGAATTGGGCCTCATCTTCCGAGTAAAATTCGGATGTTGGGGATGGCTAGTTACAATTTTTTAATGGTGGCTTCCGGTGTGGCGATGGGAGGAGTTGAAGCGACTCCTAAAATTTGGGATATTGCTGGGAGTTGGGTAATTGTCAAGGCTGCGGGTGCGGTTTGGCTACCGCTGGAATCCCAAGCGATTTTTCCGCTGGAAGTGGGTAAGAATTATGCGAGGGTTTCTTTTCCAACTTTGGTGATGAGTCGCCAGGAATTAGTGTCGGTGTTTTTGCCGTTTGTTGAAGCTTGGAAGAAGAAAAAAATGGGCTAATCTTAAAGTCGCCTCGAACCCAATAGGTTCGATCGTTCGGACTTCAGTCCTTCTTTCTTGCGGACTTTAGTCAAATGGCACTGAAAAAGTGACAAAAAAAATCTGTAAGGCAAGATATACATAGATAATTGCCTTACAAACCAAAAGATCTCTTTCCCGGCAATGCCAAATCGTGCGTCCATTCTCTCTCCAACAATTTTTGCAGAGTGTTGCCTCACCTTGCCAGAAGCTGCTGCCAGATTCTGCCGTCCATTCGCTTCTAGCTTGGGAGAAGATCACCTACTACCAAAGCATCTACACATCAGTAGTCACCTTAACTTGTCACCAATGGGTCTTGCATAGGCGGTTGTGATTCGTTATGCTTTGCACGGTCTATGACCGTGCTTTTTCACCAGCCCCAAGAATGGTAAAATTGTCACAAGCCGAACAGAAAATTAGTCCCGAGCCCTTAATTGGTTACTCGATATCAATTTACTTCAAAATCCTCATAGGGAATCAACCTGAACTCTTGACGAAACATCTGCCTGGGCGGCCATACTTACCGCTTTGCTTCGCGCCTCTATAATTTGACCTATCTCGCGCCCCAAGCTTGGTTGGCGTTCAATCATTGTATTTACAGCATCTGAGTAGATGACAAGAACTTGCAAATCGTCAACGGCGGCGATTGATACCGGACTCGGTTCCCCACTAAATAGTGCCATTTCCCCAAAAAACTCACCACGCAAGATAGTCATTACCTCCAACTCCATGCCAAACTGGTTCCTGACTGTGACCTTAGCCTGACCCGCAATGATAATGTACAAAGCATTACCAGGCTCGCCTTGCCGGATGACTTTCTCTCCCGCACCAAACTTCTGTAAAATAGTTCCCTTACCTAAGTCATCCAAATTTTTGGGTTCTCTAGCTAAAGGCATAAATCCGGGAATTGAGTGCAGGCTTTGGGCTAACTTAGTTGAAGCGCTATCTGCCTTATCAGCAGGTTCCACAGGATACGAGTATCGGTAACGATATAACGTTAAGTTGTTTCGCTGCGCTGCGTACCAAATTCGCGTCATAAATCGATCGACTATCTGGTCTACATCCTCAAAGTTTTTGACAAAGAACTCCACCTCATACATAATTGCAGTCTCATCATAGGATTTGGTTTTAATATTTGGTTCCGGTTCCGCTAATACTCCTTGGGTAGCCAAGGCTGTACTTGTTAGTACCTGCTTCACGAGATTAGGCGGGCTATCGTAGGAAAAACCAATATTGAGGCGTTGGTTATAAATGCCTTCTGGTTGGCTGTAATTATAGATGATTCCTTTTCCAATGAACTGATGAGGAACGATTATCATCTGGCGCTGGAGAGTGAGCAGGCGAACCGATCGCCAATTGATATCAACTACCTCACCTTCGATATCTCCAATCCGCAACCAATCACCAACGCTAAAGGGACGTTCTAGAAGCAGCGCCATGCCAGACATGACGCTGCCTAGTGTGTCCTGAAGCGCCAAACCGATCACAATTGAGCTAACGCCCAATCCAGTAGCAAGACCGGCCAAATCAGCACCCCACACTGCCGCTAGCACGATCGCACTTCCTACAAGCACCAAAAAAAACTTAGAAAGATCGATCAGCAATTTGGGCATCCGTGCCCGCCATGTATTAGCCTCAGCTTCTTCAAACAAAATCACATTAAGCAGCGAGAGAGATGCGTAGATGGCAGATATCCAGAACAGTGTTGCTACGAGCTTGGGAAAATTCCCATTAACGTCAAGCTTCAGGACATTCCTGATTAAAATCATCACCATTAAGACCGGCAGGACAAGGTTTTTTATAACCAGCAGGGTAGTCGCCAGTGGTCTAGCGTGCCTTTGTAGGTGATAAATAACCTCTCCTAGTAAAACGACGAGGAGTGGGAACCCTAATCCGACAATTACTGCCCACATCTCCCAGTCGTTTGAAGAGCTTAAATTATTCATGGACTTCCTCCGATCCAACATTTACTGGAAGCTTATAACTTGTGATTTGCCAAGCTACTAACTTTTCTTTTCCAGATTCTTGAATTTCACCAACCAACTCAAAATCGTAGAGATCGTGCAGGCGATCGTAGATATCTTGAGACACAAAGATTGCGCCGGGGGGACAAGCCGACTTCAATCTATTGGCAATATTTACGCTCTCACCCCAAACATCATAGAGCAATTTATTTTTGCCAATGACACCTGCAACCACATCTCCTGAATTGATACCGATTTCTACGTCTAGATCCAAGCCTTTTTCATAATTAAATCGGTGGACAAACGCCAGCATTTCCAAAGCAAAATCCACCGTGCGTTTGTCATGATCCAAACGTGGCACACTCAGCCCGCATACAGCCATATAACCATCACCAATAGTTTTAATCTTCTCCAAACCGTATTTTTCGGTCATTTCATCAAAGGCTGTTACCAGTTCATCAAGCAGAGCGATAACTTCGGGAGCTGACATGGTTTGAGAGAGCTTAGTAAATCGATGGAGGTCGGAAAACAAAACCGAGACATGAGAAATCTGATCGGCAATTGCTCGATCGCCCTGTTTGAGGCGTTTGGCTATTGCGGGACTAAATATATTTAAGACTAATGCTTCATTTTCGCGATTTTTCTGTTGAATTAGTTGAGTTTCGGCACGAAGGCGGCCTATCGTTTGGTTAAATGATTTAGCTAACTCTCCAAATTCATCTTCTGAACCAGATTTAACCACCGCGTCAACTTCTCCAGCCCCCACCAGGCGGGCACTAGCGATTAACTTCTTGATGGGTCTGACAAAGATTGCGGTCAGCCACATGGCAACAACCGTGATTATCGCGATGATTGCAGTAGCTGCCATCACAATTGTTTTTTGAAAGGAGTGAATTGACGCATAGGCTTCCGAAACATCCATCTCCGCCAATATCACCCACCTCAATCCATCAATATCTAGTGGAGAATAAGAACTCAAAACAGGAATATGACGATAATCGTCGATCACCTGGGTGCCCTGTTTCCCAAATAACGCTTCCTTCACTCCTGTTGTTTGCGCTTGCTGTAGGAGGATTGTAGTATTGAACTCTTTGATTTTCTTGATGGTCTTTTCATCAGTACCGATAGAGGCTAGAATTTTTGCATGACCTTCTGGGTCTTCTATCTGGAAACGAGATGCAGAGCGCATTAGATAATCCGACCCAACCAGATAAGTTTCTCCTGAATCGCCCAGACCACTTTGTTTCCAATTTTTGTTACCAGTCATCACATTGTTAATTTTGTCAACGGGAAACTGGAACGCCAAAATACCAATAAATTCCGAGCCGTTAAAGATTGGAGCAGCGATAAAAGCCGCAGGCGCACCGTAGGAAGGGCTGTAGGGCTTAAAATCTACTATTTTCACATACCCCTTTCCCTTTGCCTGTCGTGCAGCGGCGATCGCGTTTGCTAGGTTACTCTCTTTGTAGGGGCCATCGATCAAGCTTGTGGTAAAGTCGGCTTCTTTAAAAACCGTATAGACAACAGTTCCTTCGCGATCGATCAAAAACATATCGTAGTAACCATATTTTTCAACTATATTGCGAAAAATAGGGTGGTAGAGGGCGTGAGCGCGGCTGTAAGCGCTGGCGTCGCCTGGAGTATCAAGGAGAAGTTTCTTGCCAACGGGGTTCGGATTAGCAGCGATGTAGTGGTACTGTAGGTAACGAGCAGCGGGTGTTTTTGGCCTGTATGCTGCCAGAACAGGCGAACCATCGTTAGTTCGCGTTAGTTTGGTTAAAAATTCTTTCTGGTAGTAGGTATCAATTTTTGCGTCAAAATTCGCTGGAATTTTAGACTTTTCAAGTTCGCTGTAAGCCGTCTTAAATTCCTGTAGGGCTGCGACTACTGTCAAGTCTTCGCTGAGGGTTTGGGTGTGGTTTTTAAGGTTTTCAAAATAATCTTGGATTTGATAAGCTTTCACAGCCCTAAGGCTGGTTAATTGGTTAAAGACTTTTTCGGTCAGAATAGCTTTCCCACTGCTAGAGCATATAAACGTGCTCGCAAGCATAGCGCAAAGGCTGACTACCAGCAACATGACTATGAGTTTTGTTTTTATACTTAAATGATTCACTAATTGCATAGGATTTTTCCTGAGAGTCTGGGTATTATTTCTTTCATCTCTAAGAAGTTAAAGAGTAATCTTTCACCATTGGTAGCGATCGCTTTTCATTTATAGAACCCATTTGACATCTTTTGGCGATCGGCTCACAACAGTCGCTCTACTGCCCAACAGCACAAAAAGAGAAATCCTGGATAGCAGATTCTAAGCTGCTGTGCATCTATATTGTAGAATATCAACATATCATATCAATTCCGGCTCCATCGGAATGATATAGAGGAGACGGCAGTGCCGTGTCCCTACCACGATCAATTGTAGGGACACGGCACTGCCGTCTCCTCATTTTGGCTGCTAATAATTCAGATGCTAACGGAATTGATATCATAGGCAAGCGATCGCCAGATATATGCCAGCCATAAACCATCTGTCTCAAGAGCCAAAAGAAAGACTAATTAAACTTTCAAAAGATGCACATTGGCATTATAATAGAGAAAAATTTTTAATTATTTTAAGAGTAACTTATGGCTATTTTGCTCTAGAAATTAGTAAGTTTATGGAGATTTATAGACCAATACGGTTCACCTAAGACAGATCCCCCCTAACCCCCCGAACCAAACAGGGTGGTTTTATTGTCGTCAGACAAATTAGGTACGTAGTTGCGCTTCAGCGCTCTTTCCTAATCTTAGAAAGAGCGCTGAAGCGCAACTACGTACCTTGTAACGAAGATTGCAAAACTAGGAAAAGTAGAATTTAGCCAACTCATGCTAATAAACACTCTATTTCTGCTTCAACACCACCAAAGTAATATCATCAAACACCCTCTGAACACCAATATACTCCCGCACATCAGCGATCACAGCTTCCCGAATTTCTGCGGCCGAAAGCTGACGATTTTCAATCACAACTTGCCACAATCTCTCTAATCCGTACTGCGCTTTATTAATATCAAAAGCTTCAGGAATTCCATCAGTATAAAGCACCACCACATCCCCAGGATTTAACTGCACTTCTGCTTGAGCAACAAAGTCGCTAATCTCGTCTACTAAGCCAATGGGAAATCCTAAATCCATCGTGTCTATGCACTCCAATGTTCCATCAGCACGCACTACGATCGTTTCCTCATGTTGTCCGCTCAATTTCAGCACACCTCCGGCATAGTCTAAGATGGCGAGAGACATATTTTTCGGGGAATCCATGCGCTGGAGATTGTCATAAAGAGTCTGATTTATAACATCCAAAAACTTTACGGGGTCTGTTTCGTTCATTTTCTGAAGCGTCCTGACAGCCGTTTGTGCCATAATCATCAACACGCCACTTTCTAAACCATGTCCGGTGACATCGCCAATACTAATCTTGACTTGACCATCCTGTTGCAATACGTCGTAGTAATCGCCACCAACTTCGTCTGCTGGTTCCATAAAGCCAGCTATTTCTAAGCCGTCAACTGCTTCTAATTCTGACTGTTTGGGTAATACCATTTGTTGCAGTTGTTTGACAATATCGAGTTCTGCACTCATACGCAGATTGTCTTGTTTCAGGAGTTCATTGAGGGTGCTAATTTCTTGATTCGCTTCAGCTAGTTGAGCCGTGCGTTCTTTGACTTTATCTTCTAAAGTGCGATACAGCAAGGCATTTTCAATCGAAATAGCAGCTTGGGAAGATAGAACTTTAAGGACTTCTAAACGTTCGATCGTAAATGCCCCAGCAGTCAAATTATTTTCTAGATACAGAATGCCGAGCAATTTGCCTTGATTGATAATAGGAGCACATAAAACCGACTTAGGCTGATTTTTTACAACATAAGGTTCACTAATGAATATACCCTCTTTGGTAGCATCTGATAGCACTATATCTTCCTGAGTTCTTTCGACATATTTAAACATCCCCATTGGCACATCGTCGCAGTCTTCAACAGCAATAGATTGCAAAACTTCCACTTTTTGTGGATCGAATTGACCAGTCGCTTCAATAGTTAACTTACCATTGTTTAATAACATCAGTAAACCTGTTTGTGCGCCTCCATTCTCCAGCACAATATTCATTAATTTTGCTAATAATTGGTCGAGGACAATTGCACCAGCAAGAACTTGGGAAGCTTTGATAACTGTGGACAAGTCTATATCTGAACTTCCTCCAGTTTTTGAAGAAGCTATCCCAGTAGCAGTAGCCTGCAAATCAGTTTTTTTCTTGGCAGATACCTTGGGTAGCAACTGCGGATATTTCTGCTCCAAATCCTCAACTTTGCGTTTGGCACCCCAAAATTGGTAGCCATAATGGGCTTTTTTCATGTAAAGTTGGGCAATTTCCTCTTTGCCTTTCCCTAACCAGAATTTAGCTGCCAATTCATTACCTAAAGCTTCATTCTGAATATACTCATTTTCATGAGCTGAAGCAATGGCGCGATCGTACAAGTCCCATGTCAATTCTATTTCTTTATTTGTAATGCGAGCGATTTCTGCCTCCACCAGTAGATATTTATGCAGGAAGTTTTCAGGACAATTATCTGCCCAAATTTTCATCTTTTGCTGACAGGCTTTAATAATTTCCCCATATTCGTGCTGCTGTGCATCGGTAGCAGTGGGATAAAGAGCCGTTAAAATTAGAGGATAGTAAAGATAATGTTCGCCTTGAGTGGGAATACCTGAAATAAAAACGATGATTTCATCGCTTTTTTTAATATATTCTAAAGCGTTTTCATAATCACCATAGAAAAATACAATTTGGGCTTTAAAGATGTTATAAGCTGCTATTCCAGGCATAAAAGATTTTTCCTCGCACATCTGGAGGCACTGCAATTCATCAAAATACTCATCGCTAAAAGAAAATTTATCCAGGGTTAATCCCTGTAAATTTAAAATGAAATGCCGCTGTAATTGCTGAATACCAGCAAAAACATTATTTTTTATTTTCTTTAGAAATTCAAGATGTTTGTTAGATTCTTCAAGAATGCTATCAAAATTATCAGAACATAGAACTCTTTGCAGAATCAAATGGTAAGAATTGTAGCTGACATAAACATCTCCAGTTTCCACTCCAGCTAGGTAGCCATTCCTCAGAAACGGAATTCCTTTTTTAAGATGGCTTCGCCAGGGATTAATCAGACCACCGAACATATTAAAAACTTTGCAAGCCAAATTAACATTATGAAATCGCTCGTTGAGCTTCATCGATAATAGACCAAATTCATAACCCACTTCATAATCAACTAATCTCGCACCTGCCAAGAATCCCCAAAAAGCATATCCATGAGCCGATACATCTGAGTTGCCGTTTTCCAGAGAAAGATTGACCATTTTTAATGAAATCAAAGCCAACAAATCTTGATCTACGAAATAAGCTGGCCCAGTAATATTCATTAAGAGAGTCATACAAGCTCTAATCTCTGGATCGAACATTTCTGGGGCATCAATTAGCTCAGAAACTTTGATATGCTCCAGATTGGCTCTGTATAACTCCAACTCTAAGTCAAGGGCAGACAAAATTTCCGATTTATCGGTTGTAGGCAAACTTAATCCCAAGGATTTTAAAGCCTCCGATCCAATGCCAACAGCTTCTACAAATTTGCCTGTATTATCATACAAAACTAAACGAATATTCTGAATTTCGGCTCTTTCTACATTAGATTTAACTTGAGTTAATATCAAGCCAAATAACTCTTCTGCTTTTTCAAAGTTACCGCATAGATATTCACATTCAGACCGTTCTCGATATAAACTAAAAGTCAGATCGTAATGCTCTTGCCAAGCATCTGTCGGCAACATCTCTATTCCCGTAGTAAAGTATTGCTCTAAAGCAGCCGCGTAAGCCGTTGAAGCTTTGGCTTTTCTCCCCGCTTCCAAGTTCAATCGTGCTAATTCAACCCGTTCCGATTCATCAGCAATTAATTCCCCAGCTAAGTTCAAATGATCGACTATTTCAAAGATTTTTCCTGGCAGTTCCTCAGCAGATAAATTCGCCAGCAACAGCCGCCCAATCTGGAGATGCACTGCTTTTTTCCGATCATCATCAATCAGAGCATAAGATGCTTGTTGTATCCGGTCATGCAGAAATTTATAATCTTGAATTAATAGGTTTTGATCTAACTCTGATGTCGGCAAGATGAATCCGGTCTGAACTGCCACAACTAGGTCGGGGAAAATTACCTCTTTGAGTTTTTCACTAACGATAGCAAGAGTGCTTAAGTGGAAAGAAGCACCTATACAAGATGCTAAACGTAAAACCTGCTGTGTGAGGGGGGGCAGTTTTTTTAACTTGCCTATCATCAATTCTACAACATTATCAGTAATATTTTGTGCTTCAATTTGGTTGATATTCCACTGCCAACTATGCTGTTGAGAATCAAAAGTTATTAGATCTTCTGCGTACAGGGTTTTGAGAAACTGATTGACAAAGAATGGATTACCACCTGTTTTCTGCATCACTAGCTCTGCCAAGGTTTTTACCGAATCAGTGTTGCTATATAATGTATCGGCAATCAGTTGACTAATATTTTCTAGCTCTAAAGGTGCTAAGGTAATATAATTGATAGTGGCTCCATCTTTGAGCAATCCATCAAGCGTCATCATCAAAGGGTGGATTGGGCTAACCTCATTATCCCGATAAGCTCCAATTAAAAACAGATATTGCATATCTGCGTCTGTCATCATCAGTTCTATTAACTTAAGTGTCGCGGAGTCTGCCCACTGTAAATCATCGAGAAATATGACTAAGGGGTGCTCTTTTGTACAAAATGTTCGGATGAAGTTACCGAAGACAATATTAAACCGATTTTGCGACTCGCTTGCCCCTAATTTTGGCACGGGTGGCTGTTCGCCGACAATCAGTTCTACTTCGGGAATTACATCAATAATTACTTGACCGTTTGCACCAAAAGCAGCTCTAAGTTTTTCTCGCCATTGTTCGAGTTGTGCTTCACTTTCAGTTAATAGTTGCCGCACCAATCCCTTAAAGGCCTTGACAACAGCCGAGTAAGGAATACTCTTTTGAAATTGGTCAAATTTGCCCGCCGTAAAATAGCCGCGCAGTCGGGTATTTGGTTTGTGAATTTCGGCTACTAGCGATGATTTGCCAATGCCAGAATAACCAGCCACTAACATCATTTCTACCCCCCTCTGTCCCCCCTTGCTAAGGGGGGATGAAAGGGGGGTTGCTACTCGCTCAAAAGCTGTCAGTAAGGCTTCAACTTCTGCCTCGCGCCCGTAGAGTTTTTGGGGAATTTGAAACTGGTCAGAAATATCTTGAGTACCCAAATAGAAATCTGATATATTTCCTTTGGTTTCTAACTGATGCAAACATTCTGCTAAATCAACTCTGATTCCAAAAGCACTTTGGTATCGATACTCAGCCGTTTTTGCCATCAGTTTCACCACGATATCTGAGATGGCTTGGGGAATTTCTGGATTAATTATATTGGGAGATATTGGCACTTTGGCGATGTGACAATGTACCAACTCCAGTGCATCCGTGGTTTCAAAAGGGAGTTGTCCCGTTAGTAACTCATAGAAAGTGACACCGAGGGAGTAAAAGTCGGTGCGGTAATCTAGGGAACGGTTCATTCTTCCCGTTTGCTCTGGTGAAATATATGCTAAAGTACCTTCTAAAACATTGGGATTTTTCAGGGTAGGGTTTTCGCGGGTTAAGACTGTAGAAATACCAAAATCAATAATTTTGAGCTGCCCGGTTTCTGGGTTGAAAATAATATTCGCCGGGTTAATATCTTTATGGACAATATTTTGTGCGTGAATACTGCCTAAAATCTCAGCCGTTTTAATAGCAATGCGAAGAAATTCCTGTAGGGGAAATGCCGGCGTGCTTGCTGCCTTACACTCATTCATCAAGTGTTTTAAAGATGACGCGCCAAAATCCTCAAGAATAATAACTAAAGTCCGCTTATAGGGTTTTAATTCATAAACCTTAATGACTCCATCAAGATTCAAATTCCGAGTAATTTCATATTCTTGTTTATAGCGGGTGAGTTCCGAAGGTGTGGGATAGTCTTCTTTGAGGAATTTGAGAATAACGGGTTGGTTATCGTCTTGGCGGATGCCTCGATAAACATTGGAGTTGTTACTTTCGTAGATTTGAGTGAGAATTTGGTAGCCGTCAAGTTTAAGCATTTTTTTTATAGTAAGGTGCTACAAGGAGTATTTCCAAACTGCGAAGATGGAAATACTCCCAAAACTTTGGCATTAAAAAGCTGAATGGGGAACTATCGCGGGCAAGATACTGCGCTATATGTGAATACTTTTCCCCTGTGGTTTTGATTTTACTCTATCTTCTTTGCCTAATCTCCTTCTGCGATCGAGAAGTTAAGCGATCGAGGTTTTGGCCAAGCATCATTCTCGCCCATAATTTTGCTGCCGATGATATTCCTGGCTGAACTGTTGTGTGATAATAGCCTTTGCTGCTTGCATTCCTGCGATCGTAGTCGCTTCGATACCCCAGAATTGAAACTATTATCGACCCAATCGCCTGTTAGGTAGAGGTTATTGAACCCGCGAGGGCGATTATCTCACCTGGAACCATCGGCGCGGAGACGAAACTGGTAGCTACCAGGAACAGACAATACATAACGCTCTGAAGGAGTAATATTAATCCGCCAAAACTGAGAGTACATATGTAGCATGAACTCAAGCATCTTGAAAATGTATTCCCAGGGGGAACCAGCTTTAATATCTCGATCGAACCAAGGAAATTCATTCTTAAAGTAAGGAAAATGTAAATTCCAAGGAGCCCAACGACCATGTTTATCTTCGTCTTCAAAGACAATGAAGCTATGGGTTGAAAAGCATTAGCTGGTGTATAATCGACAAAAATATAGGGAATAAACCAAGTGTGGTGATCGACCAAAAATTTCCCTCCCTCTTATTTTCCTGCCTCAGTCAATACCCAAAACATGACCTCCCCTGTTTCAGAGAAGAAACCTTTGTCACTGCCGGGAGGTTGTGTAGAATTAATGTGCGCGATCGTATCAAATACCATCAGCACACGGTTAGCAGCAGGACGGTATTGGAATTGATCTTGGCCTGGTATATTGAGATATTTGTTGCAGAGATTCTGTAAATTTTCCGAGGTTCCTTCCAAGACAAATCCATAGAGTTTTGTCTCATTGAGAATGTAAGGGGGTGCAAAAGCCGTATCGCCTCCTCTTGTGATGTATTGAGGATAGTTGGAAAAGGTAGAATTAGTATTTGTCATAAAATAGCTCGGTAAGTGGGAAACTCAGAGACTTTAGTCCTGAGAGGGAAACGACCCGGCGGTTTCAACCGCCTTGAATCTTTCTTTATCCATTACCGCCTTGGAGTTGCTTAACTTGGTGTACTTTTGTAATGTACTTTCGGCAGGACAGTTACCGCCTCAAACCTTGCAACCCTGTACGCATAATGTTTGCTCTTTTGGAGCCTCCCTTACGGGGTAATGTTCGCCTCGACCTGGTTATAAAGGCTTGTTAGACCTGCGACACTGTTTCAGTGACTTTAAAACTGTTTAATCGCAGATGACAGAGCGGAAAACTGGCGTCGCATTCGTCGGTGTCGTGACCTAAATAACGTATCCTTTTTCAAGGGGTCTGGTCAGAACAGCTTGCAATTTCTTACAAGCTCAGTGGCGTTGATTCCCTGAGTTCCTGACATTCGTTGAATTGGTTGTTGGTTGATTTTCCGACTTAGACAGTTTAAATGATGTGAGCTATTGTGTTTTTGCCACCATCGGACGATCACTAAAATCTTTGTTGCATATTTTCCCTCCTTAACGATGAAACAGAGGTGAATTTGAGTACGGTTGCGATTTGGCGAGCGAACCCTACTATTAATTCAACCTTTATATCATATGTTTTTGAGAGTTTTAGTATTTTGTATTAAAATTTAACTATTCTTTAATATTATGGATAAACTCTCTATTCTCTTGGCTTGCGATCGCGAAAATTGGAGGCAGAGCCTCCGGATCTGCATTACCAGGCAGAGCCTAGTAACGAGTAGAACGAGTAGATAGGTCGATCGCACCGACGACTCAGAAGCCTCTAGAAACTGGTTTTTGGGGTCTTATGATTAAGTTTAACTTCTGATGATGTTACTCGATCGTCAGCTCTTATCAACAGCGAAGTTAATCTATGTCGATAATACAGATAGAGATCTGCATTAGGAGCAAGAGGAATGGGCAAAACTTCACAAAGAACTGACGATCGCGATCCTGCTCCATTTAATCCTCTAGAATTTGGGCCTTACTATCCTTATGGAGCTAATGATGGTAAAGTAACGGATAGTACAATGGCTAAAGAAATGAGTTTCTTGGGTCGCTACGGACATCCGGACGGTTCAACATTTAATGCTCAACAATTTTTAGAAGAACAACCTTCAGTATGCTTGGCAAGGTGAATTTCTCAGAGATAAACCCCATCAGCCGTGGGTAATTTTTGGGGCTCGTGACTAGGGATAGATTTATCTCGAAAATAGTCGCTCTGCGTTGACAATTATAGAAAATATTGTATCAACCGATCGCATTACTTTGCAACAAAAACTAACAGGAATTACGCAGGGACGTTATATGTAGCGTGTCTGTGTTTGGACAATAGCGATCGATCGCGCAGCGGTCTAAAAGTTGTTCGGGAGAAAATGAGAACAGAGTTTAAAGCAAGCTCAAGTTAACAAAAGATCGCGCATCCGACTGGATTAATAGACTTCATATCAAAAACATTGTGCTAGAATCCATCAATACGTAGTCGTAGGTTGGGCACAGGCCGAGAAGAGCAATCTTCTTGCAGTCTAGGGGAGGTTGTAGGTCAGCCACCATTTGGGTCTTCCCAGTTGAAAGCCACCCTGCAACATGAGCCTGGAATCTGCAACCGCAGCCGAGTGCGGCTTTCGCGGTGGGAGTGTCGCGCTAGAATTAGCATTACGAGTTAACACTCGAACAAAAACGCTCGTTGTGCGAGCGTGACCTCAAAACGGGCACATAGCAGGTGGGAATAAACCATGTTTGAACGCTTCACAGAAAAAGCAATAAAAGTAATCATGTTGGCCCAGGAAGAAGCTCGCCGCCTGGGTCACAACTTCGTAGGGACAGAACAGATCCTCCTGGGTCTGATTGGAGAAGGAACCGGAGTTGCAGCCAAAGTCCTCAAATCAATGGGGGTCAACCTCAAAGATGCTCGGATTGAGGTCGAAAAAATCATCGGGCGCGGTTCGGGCTTCGTAGCAGTCGAAATTCCGTTCACCCCTCGCGCCAAGCGGGTTCTAGAACTGTCCCTCGAAGAAGCTCGCCAACTCGGACACAATTATATAGGTACAGAACACCTGCTGCTCGGCCTGATTCGTGAAGGTGAAGGAGTAGCGGCCAGAGTCCTGGAAAATCTGGGAGTAGATTTGTCGAAAGTCCGCACCCAAGTGATTCGGATGCTGGGAGAAACGGCAGAAGTCGCAGCCACCGGCGGCGGAGCTCGCACTAAAACCCCAACATTGGACGAATTTGGTGCCAACCTGACTCAAATGGCGGTTGATGGTAAGCTTGACCCCGTAGTCGGACGGCAAAAAGAAATCGAACGGGTAATTCAAATCCTCGGTCGCCGTACTAAAAATAACCCGGTACTTATTGGCGAACCTGGAGTCGGCAAAACTGCGATCGCCGAAGGTCTGGCCCAGCGCATCGCTAACAACGATATCCCAGATATCCTCGAAGATAAGCGCGTCGTTACCCTCGATATCGGCTTGCTCGTAGCTGGTACGAAATACCGGGGGGAATTTGAAGAACGCCTCAAAAAAATCATGGACGAAATCCGCACGGCGGGTAACGTGATTTTGGTGATTGACGAAGTGCACACTTTGATCGGTGCTGGTGCGGCTGAAGGGGCGATCGACGCAGCGAACATTCTCAAGCCAGCTTTGGCAAGAGGCGAACTCCAGTGTATCGGCGCTACAACCCTCGACGAGTACCGCAAGCACATCGAGCGCGATGCCGCCCTAGAACGCCGCTTCCAGCCCGTGATGGTCGGCGAGCCCACCGTTGACGAGACGATCGAGATTCTGTTCGGTTTGCGGGAACGCTACGAACAGCACCACAAGCTGAAAATTTTGGATACAGCCCTGGAAGCTGCCGCCAAACTGTCTCACCGCTATATTTCTGACCGCTTCCTCCCAGACAAAGCAATTGACTTGGTAGACGAAGCTGGTTCGAGAGTCCGCCTGATCAACTCCCAACTGCCGCCCGCAGCTAAGGAACTTGATAAAGAACTCCGCCAAGTCCTGAAAGATAAAGACGAAGCGGTGCGTTCTCAAGACTTTGACAAAGCAGGTGAATTGCGCGATCGAGAAATGACGATCAAAGCCGAAATTCGCGCGATTTCCCAAGCCAAAAAAACTGACTCGGCCCGCACCGGCGAAACCGACCCTTCGCCAGTAGTTACCGAAGAAGATATCGCTCAAATCGTCGCAAGCTGGACGGGCGTACCGGTCAACAAACTGACTGAATCTGAATCCGAAAAACTGCTGCACATGGAAGATACCTTGCACCAGCGCTTGATCGGTCAAGAAGAAGCAGTGAAAGCCGTTTCCCGTGCCATCCGCCGCGCTCGCGTTGGCTTGAAAAATCCCAATCGCCCGATCGCCAGTTTCATCTTCTCCGGGCCCACAGGCGTCGGCAAAACCGAACTGACGAAAGCCTTAGCCGGCTACTTCTTCGGTTCCGAAGACGCCATGATTCGGTTGGATATGTCCGAATACATGGAACGTCACACCGTCTCCAAACTTATCGGTTCTCCTCCTGGTTATGTCGGCTACAACGAAGGCGGACAACTGACAGAAGCAGTTCGTCGTCGTCCTTACACCGTCGTGTTGTTTGACGAAATCGAAAAAGCCCACCCCGATGTCTTCAATATGCTCTTGCAAATATTGGAAGACGGCCGCTTAACAGATGCCAAAGGTCGTACCGTGGACTTCAAAAACACGCTGCTGATCATGACCTCCAACATCGGTTCTAAGGTCATTGAAAAAGGTGGCGGCGGCCTCGGTTTCGAGTTCGGCGACAACCAAGCTGATGCTAATTACAACCGCATTCGCTCCTTGGTTAACGAAGAACTGAAGAACTACTTCCGCCCAGAATTCCTCAACCGACTTGACGAAATTATCGTCTTCCGTCAGTTGAACAGGGAAGAAGTCAAGGAAATTGCCGTTATCATGCTCAAAGAAGTGTTCGGCCGCTTGACAGAACAGGGAATCACTCTGGAAGTGACCGAAAAATTCAAGGAACGGCTAGTAGAAGAAGGCTATAACCCCAGCTACGGAGCCAGGCCCCTGCGCCGCGCGATCATGCGGTTGTTGGAAGACAGCTTGGCTGAGGAAATCCTTTCTGGCCGCATCAAAGATGGCGATATCGCTGTTGTAGATGTGGGCGACGATGGAATTGTCAAGGTGCTGCAAGGTCAAAAACGGGAATTGCTGCCCCAAGGCGCTGAGTAAGTGCGTTGAGTAAGTGCGATCGCGAGTAAAGTTTTAAGATCGCAAATTGCGCGATCGTAAATAACTCAAAATCAGCATATAAAAAAGGTAGAGAATCTTAATTCTCTGCCTTTTTTATGAATAAGAGTCAATAAAATTATAGGAGGAGTAAATGACATCTGAAGAAAAGAATTTTGGTACAGAAGTAGCAGAAAACCTACCTGATACTTCGACTTCGCTCAGCACAAGCCCGTGGTGGCAAAAAGCGTGGAAATCGCAGCGAGAAAATCTTCAGATTGTGATTATTGCTTTGGCTTTAGCAATAGTGATTCGAGCGTTGGTGGCAGAACCGCGCTTCATACCCTCAGATTCTATGGTACCAACTTTGCGCGTGGGCGATCGCGTCGTAGTCGAAAAAATATCCTACTACCTGGAACCTCCAAAAACTGGTGACATCGTAGTATTTGCGCCGCCGGAACAGTTGCAAGAACAAGGCTTTACCGCAGACCAAGCATTTATCAAGCGGGTAATTGGCTTACCAGGTCAAACAGTAGCTGTGAAAAAAGGTCTAGTTTACCTCAACGACAAACCCCTCGTTGAGAAATATATTGCCGAACCTCCTAAATACCAGTGGGGGCCTTATGTCGTCCCGGAAAATCAATACTTCGTGATGGGAGACAACCGCAACAACAGTAACGACTCTAGCAGGTGGGGATTTTTACCTAAAAAGAATATCATCGGCCGGGCTGTATTGAGGTTTTGGCCACTTGAGCGTATCGGACAAGTTTGAAGAAGTCAGTTGACAGTTGACAGTTGACAGTTGTCAGTTGTCAGTTGTCAGTTGTCAGTTGTCAGTTGTCAGTTGTCAGTTGTTATTGCAAGCCCAATGCCATAAAGACCCCATGCCCCATCCCTCGACTTCGCAATTCCCAATTCCCAATTCCCGATGCCCATGCCTTATCCTGTACGGAAATTTCTACTGATTTTTGCGCCTTGAGCGGTAGAGAGTTCCTCCGGCAACTGATAAAATAGTACCAAAAGCAGCGGGATTTCCCGCCTAGATCAAAATCACTTCAATATTAAAAATTAGGAAAGCTATGGGATTTTTTGATTCAGAAATTGTTCAGCAAGAAGCCAAGCTGTTGTTTGAAGACTATCAATCTCTCGTCGCACTAGGCGGGAATTACGGCAAATTCGATCGCGAAGGCAAGAAGATGTTCATCGCTCAGATGGAATCAATGATGGATCGCTACCGTATTTTTATGAAGCGCTTCGAGCTGTCTGAAGACTTCATGGCTCAGATGACTGTAGAGCAGTTAAAAACACAGCTAAATCAATTTGGCATCACGCCCCAGCAGATGTTTGAGCAAATGAACTCAACGCTGGAGCGGATGAAATCTGAACTGGAAAAGCAATCATAAGTTGACAATTGACAACTATCAACTGTCAACTGTCAACTGATAATTAACTAGCAGCCGGGAAGTCCCTCGGTGTATTTAGAGGGGATGAATCTCAATTGCTACGCTCCGTACCCCGACTAAATTACCGTAGGGATGAAAGGCTCGTCGGTCGGAGGAACACCAGCCCGACAATTAGACTCAGTTACCGCAAATCAATCTTTGGGAGAGTCTTGATTCTCAATATACTTCCTAAGTATGGAGACGGTAACACCTCGGCAAGAAGCAATAAAATACGAACTGCTCCACAAAACATCTTTACGATAAAACTCATTCACCCTTTCAGGGAATTCACTCTATACTGTGGGAAGGTCGAAAAAAAGGAAGTTTTCATGCAACTGACGTACAAATACCGCCTCAAACCTACGAAAGCCCAACTAGCAACAATTTCGACTCATCTAGAGCTTTGTCGCCGGCAGTACAACTACCGATTGAGTGAAAGATTCAGATGGTGGGAGTCCACAAGAACGCCTGTCAATGCCTGCCCTTTAATTGCTTCCATAGTGCCTGTTGAGGAAATTTACCAAAATATTCCTCTGACTAGAGTGCAAACTAGAGATGGCAGAAAGAAAGATGAATCAGGCAATCCTTTGACCAGGAAAGGTGATGTTTTCTCGAATATTGAAGGCGGATACGTGCAGTGGCAAACCATCCAGTTAGCCGATCTAAAAAATACTAAAAAGCTATTTCCTGATTACAAAACTTTGAATTCTCAAGTTTTGCAGGATGTGATTAACCGAGTGGAAACTTCCTTTTCAAATTTCACCACACCCGACAAAAATGGCAATCGTAGAGGCAAGCCCCGATTTAAAGGATTTCACTACTACAAATCTTTTACTTATCCTCAATTAGATAATTTAGATATCGCCAAGGATGAGCAAAATAGGATTTGCATTAACCTTGCCAAAATAGGTCAAATACCGATGGCATTCCATCGTCCAATACCAACAGGATTAACGGTTAAGACGGGGACAGTTATTAGAGAAGCGGACGGGTGGTATATTTCCCTGACGCTAGAAGATAAGACGGTTCCCGTGCCGGTTGCAGAAATTCAACCGACTGATGAAAACACTCTTGGTATTGACTTGGGAATTACTAATTACGCTTACCTTTCTAATGGCGAAAGAATTGAAAATCCTAGATTCTTGAGGAAATCTGCCGAGAAATTAGCAAAACTTCAGGCGAAGCTAGCTAGTAGAGTCAAGGGTTCTAAACCTTGGCAAGTTATAAAAAGCAAGATTTCTAGACTGCATCAATTTGTAGCTAGAGCGAGACTTGATTTTCAATTCAAGACGGCACATGAATTGTTTCGTAAATGCGATGTTTTGGTGGCTGAAGATTTGAGTATCAAGAATTTGACAAGACGCGCTAAAACTAAAACCGAGATCGACAATGGTAATTTAGTTTATTTGCCAAACGGTCAATCTGCCAAAAGCGGCTTGAATAAATCAATGCTTGATGCTGCTCACGGTCAGTTTGCTAATGTTCTCAAGTATGTTGCCTGGAAATTGGGTAAAAATCTTTTGTTTGTCGAGCCGAAGGGAACTTCTCAGTATTGTTGGAATTGCCTCAATAAAGTACCAAAAGAGTTATCGGAAAGATGGCATTCTTGTCAGTGCGGTGAGTCTTTGGATCGAGATGAAAATTCAGCCAAACTTATCAAGAAAATTGGTCTGAGCGATCAAAGTGGCGGGGGAACTCCGTCACTCAAAAAAGCCTTTGCAAAAAAGGAAAAAGAAGCCTGCGGTCTAACTGTACTCAGTTGACCGTCAGGTTCGTTCACGGTCGTTCAAAAGATGAAGCAGGTTTGAAATCTTCTTCAGGAACGCCCTGCAAAGCTTGGCTCATAAAATCGCGCCAAACAGGGGCAACGATTGTACCGCCAGTAGCACCGTAGCTCATCGGTGTGTAATCGTCGTTGCCTATCCAAACAGCCACCGACAACTGCGGCACGTAACCCACAAACCAGATATCCCTTTCTGAGGAAGTTGTGCCAGTTTTCCCAGCAGCGGGCCTCCCAATTTGGGCAGCCTTGGCAGTACCGTTGTAAATTACTCCTTGCAGGGCGCTGTTGACGGATGCCGCAGCCCAGGCGTTGAGAACTAATTTTGGTTTGGGCGTGTTGTCAAGCAAGACGTTGCCGCTGCTGTCGGTGACTTGCACGATAAATGTGGTGTCGGAATGCCAGCCGTTGTTGGCGAAGGTAGCAAAAGCTCCGGCCATTTCTAAAGGAGTGAGGTCAACTGCACCCAAGGGTAAAGAAACTACGGGTTCCATGGGACTTCTGATGCCGAGCACCCGGCAAATTTCAATTACTTTATTCAATCCGACTTCTTGGCCGAGCTTGACAGCGGGAATGTTCAGTGATACTTCCAAAGCTCTGCGGATGCTGACGGCACCGGAGAAGCC
The DNA here is from genome assembly GCF_020738665.1 of Microcoleus sp. PH2017_08_TRC_O_A. NCBI lineage: Bacteria > Bacillati > Cyanobacteriota > Cyanophyceae > Oscillatoriales > Microcoleaceae > Microcoleus > Microcoleus sp. PH2017_08_TRC_O_A. The sequence goes on along the minus strand of NZ_JAEQCE010000028.1, from coordinate 23,471 downwards.
GCCGCCGTAGTTTTGAGGGTAGTAGTATCCGTCGCCGTCGCGGTAGCCGACGGGGGAGTCGTAGACAACTGAATCGGGGCCGTATTTGCCTGTAGCAAAGGCAGCGTAGTAGATGAAGGGCTTAAAGGAAGATCCGGGCTGGCGGCGTGCTTGAATGGCGCGGTTGAATTCACTCTTTTGGTAATCGACGCCACCAACCATTGCTTTGACGAAGTGGGTGCGGGGATCGACGGCTGCTAGGGCAATTTGACCTTGGTCGCGATCGTAAAAAAGTCCTTGATAGTAAAGTCGATCGTGCCACGCTTTGACGGTTTCTTCGGCGATGCGCTGTAGTTTGAGGTCGATCGTAGTTTGAACGCGCATTCCACCCTTGAGGACGGCATCTCGCCCAAAACGCCGTGTCAACTCCTGGACTACGGCTTGTGTGACGTAAGGAACTTGAGAGCCGCCAAAAGAAGTGATTTTGCCCAGCTTAATTTTTTGCGCTCGGGCGCTTGCTTCTTCAGCTATTGTAATCCATTTGAGTTCTCTCATCCGGGTTAAAACGATTTCCTGCCGTTCTTTTGCCAACTTGTAGTTGACAAAAGGACTGTATTCTTCGGGAGCGGAAATTAAGCCGGCCAGCATCGCTGATTCTGCAAGGCTCAAATTCTCGGCTGACTTGTTGAAATAGCTTCGAGAAGCTGTCTCTACGCCGTACAAGTTGTGACCTAAATAGATTTGATTTAGGTACAGTTGCATAATTTGGTCTTTGTTAAGAATTTGCTCCAAGCGGATAGACATTACCGCTTCAGCTATCTTGCGACTAAATTTTGATTGGGGAGATAGAAACAAGTTCTTGACTAGCTGCATCGTCATAGTCGAGCCGCCTTCAACGGTTCTACCTTTCTCTAGGTTGACTATGAGAGCTCTGGCTATCCCGCCGGGGTTGATACCTTTGTGGGTAAAGAAGTTGCTATCTTCGATCGCCAGAACAGCCCGTTTCAGGTTCGGGGAGATTTTTTCAAGGGGTACGACATCCCGGTTAGCTTCATCGTGGATGCTGGCTAGGGGGCGGCCGTTGATGTCATAAATGTGGGTAGTTTCGGTGGGAGAGTAGGTTTGCAAGATGCGAACATCTGGCAAATTGCGGAAGCTGATCGCTAGGCCAACCAGTCCGCCGGCGACTACGGAACTGGCAAGCATTGTCATGCTGAGTATGGTTCCGGCGGTCACTTTGCTGACTGACTGAACAAACTCGAATACAGGGGCTGGGTTTTCCGTATTTTTGCGGACTGCGTTGGTTGACACGTGGATTTCACTTCCTCACTCGATTTGGGGTTTAAGACTTTTAATTTTAGATGGCAAGGCTGGAGGCTGTCAGTTGATCGATTTTAGATTTTAGGTTTTAGATTTTAGATTTTAGATTTACTCCACTGATAAATTTAGGAGTTTGAACCTTAGTCTAAAATTGTGGGATGTCCACAACTCCTGTCGGGGCTGGTATCCGTTTCTGGATGGGTTTGCTAATAAAAGCTGGTCAGCTTTGGGATTATAGTAGCTTGATAGTTGTGTGTTTATGTGTCAATCAGTGAGTGTAACTAATTCTGCTGCACTTTTGCAAAATATAATGATGGACGATCGCTCTTTTATGATTTCTCCTAACTTTTCTGGAATTTACCGCGGCATCAGCGAAATTTTTCCCGATCGACCTGATTCTAGCAACCCTGACGAAAATCTGGCCCAACTGCTGGCAAATGTCGATCGACCGTTGCGAGTCAAACTGGGAATCGACGCCACAGGGGCGAACATTCACTTGGGACACAGTATTTGCTTCCGCAAGCTGCGAGCTTTTCAGGATGCAGGCCACACGGCGGTACTGGTCATCGGAGATTTTACCGCAAGAATTGGCGATCCGACTGGGAAGTCGGAGACGCGCGCTCAGTTGACAGCCGAACAAGTGGCGGAAAATGCCAAGACTTATTTAGACCAAGTGCGTCCGATTCTAGATTTTGACACGCCCGGACGTTTGGAAATTCGCTATAACTCCGAGTGGTTGTCAAAATTGGACATGGCGAAGATTTTGGAACTGCTAGGCACGATGACGGTGCAGCAGATGCTCGCTAAAGAGGGATTTGATAACAGGATGCAGCAGGAAAATGCGATTTATTTGCACGAGTTTCTATATCCAGTAATGCAGGGTTACGATTCAGTAGTGTTGGAAGCCGATGTGGAGTTGGGGGGAACTGACCAAAAGTTTAATATTGCGGTGGGAAGAGATTTGCAGCGGCATTTTGGGATGAAACCGCAGTTTGGTTTGCTGATGCCGATTTTGATCGGGACTGACGGCGTGCAAAAGATGTCGAAGTCTTTGAATAATTATGTCGGTTTGTCGGAAGATCCGCTGACGATGTATTCTAAGTTGGAGAAAATTGCCGATCGCTCGATCGCCCAGTATTTCGAGCTATTGACAGATTTGCCACTTGATGAATTGCCAGAAAATCCGCGCGAAAAACAGAAACTTTTGGCTGTGGATGTGGTAAGTCAGTATTTTGGGAAAGCAGCGGGCGATCGGGCACAACAAGATGCGATCGCGCTAATCAAAGGTGCGGCGGGACAAGCTGATGCTGTGGCGGAGTTTTCTTTAGCAAGCGTGGAGTTTCCGGCCAAGTTGTTTTATATTCTGAGTGCTAGCGGGCTTTGTAAGAGCAGCGGCGATGCACGGAAGTTGATGCAGGGCGGCGGAGTGAAGTTGGAGGGTGAGAAAGTTTCGGATGTTAATCTTACCTTTGAATCACCAGGTGATTTATGCGGTAAAGTTTTGCAAGTAGGCAAAAATAAGTTTGTCCGCTTAGTGGATTGAGTTGGGATTTGTTAACCGCCATTGGTGTCAACTTAAGTCTATAACCCTTGATAAATCTCGCTTTGCTCCGAGGCCAGATCCCCCTAAATCCCCCTTAAGAAGGGGGACTTTGAGAATACTCTTGTCCCCCCCTTCTTAAGGGGGGTTAGGGGGGATCTAGGCCCGAACCTCAAACAGCAGTCTGTGACTACGTTTGATGTTTTGACACCAATCTACTATGAAGTTCTTACTACGAACGGTACTATGATCGCAGATAAAATTATTGTTCCTTTGGATGTCCCCAGTCAAGAAAGTGCGATCGCCCTGATCGACAAACTGCCAGATGTATCATTTTGGAAAGTCGGTTTAGAGTTATTCGTTAGCTGCGGGCCGGCAATTATCGAGATTCTGAAAGAACGGGAAAAACGGATTTTTCTCGATTTGAAATTTCACGATATTCCGAATACTGTGGCGGGTGCTTGTCGTGCTGCTGCTAAATACAATGTAGATTTATTGACCATCCATTCTACTTGTGGTAAAGATGCTTTGAAAGCGGCACAGTCAGCTTTGGTAGAAGGGGCGGCGGCGGTTGAGAAACCGACTCCTAAATTGATTGCAATTACGCTGTTAACGAGTTTGAATTCGCGACAGTTGGCTTTCGAGTTAAAGATACCTTTAGAGTTGCCGGAATATGCTTTGCACATGGCATTGTTAGCTAAGGAAACAGGTTTAGCTGGTGCTGTTTGTTCTCCCCAAGAAGCGGAACAGTTAAGAATGAGTTGCGGGGATGATTTTTTGTTGGTTTGTCCGGGGGTTCGTCCAAAATGGGCTGATGGAGGCGATCAAAGGCGATCGATGACTCCGAAGGCTGCTTTAAAAGCTGGTGCTGATTATCTGGTGATTGGGCGGCCGATTACGGCTTCCGACGATCCGGTGGCGGCTTTTGCGCGGATTTGCGAAGAGATTGGATAAACAGAATCGATGAACACAGATCAACTTCCATCCGCGTTAATCTGTGTTTATCTGCTAATATCTGCGATCGCAAGTCCGACTTTGGCTGCTAATTTTGTCACAAATGCCGATCGCAGTATAAACGCAAGTCGGTACAGTTTGTTAGCGCGATCGCCCTGTCCGGCTGATTTGGAAGCTTTAGTCGATCGCCTGTTGCAGGATTTGCCGAGTTATGCTAACCGGGTAATTGTGCGATCGGGCTTTGCTCCTAACAATTCTAGGGCGATCGGTGACGTGCAGCGTCAAATAATTTTAGCAGGTCGCCCGGAGTTTGAACCGCTACCTTTAAATTTTGCAGAAGCACTTCCCGAAAATGCCAGTCAAGTTTTTATTACTACTTTGGAACTGCAATATCGCGGAGGAAAACGAGTCGAGATTCAGCAATATCACTGGCTGTTTTTAGCTAAAACAGAGAAGGGCTGGGAATTAGTAAAAATTGTTTCTAGGTTTGGTACAGTGGCGGATGTTAGTCCGTTGTCGTCGGCAGAAAGTGAGAAAAGCGCAATTGCTGAGGCGATTCGTTTGTGGTTGCGAGATTGTCATGCAAAATGAGAAAGTATCAAGGGTTGAGAAGTTCATACACCAACACATACAACTCGAAAACCACAGTCATGATAGTCAAATTCCGGCGTATTGAAAAAGCGAAAAGCAGAACGGCAATTCCTCGGATGGTAAAGCCACGACCCCCCGCGCAGCACCCTTGCTATTTTATTATTTTGAGATTTTACTAATAATTCAATAGAATTTTGATAGCGATTATCATTACATTTTTCATCCCAGGCGCTACCATCAGTTGGTGCTCCGTAATAGCTACCGTGCCAGGGGTCAACGCACCACTCCCAGACGTTCCCGTGCATATCATATAAACCAAAAGCATTGGGAGAAAAACTGCCTGCATCTGTAGTTTGTTCTCGATACTGACTTTTTGGTGAATTATTGTAAGAGTAATTACCGTTATAGTTAACAATATCTGTAGTAATTGTTTCACCAAAATAGAACGGTGCAGTCGTACCAGCACGACAAGCATATTCCCATTCTGCCTCAGTGGGCAAGCGATAATTGCGTCCAGTATGTTTAGATAACCTAGCACAAAATTCCACCGCCTCATACCAAGAGACATTTTCTACTGGTAGGTTATTGCCTTTGAATTTAGAGGGGTCTGGGTTGAGATGATATTGAATTTGTGGCAATTTAGCAACGGCTTTCCACTGTGCTTGTACGATCGCATATTTTCCGAAAAGGAAAGGTTGAATTGTGACAGGATGTTGAGGTTTTTCTTTATATTGGCTTTCTGCTTCAATGTCTGGCGCACCCATTGTGAAGGTTCCACTGGGAATTCCTATCATTTCTAACTGCACGCCATTTTCCAAGTCTTCAGTAAAGGATTTGAAGTAAGAGGCTTTTGGTTTAAATTTAGCTGATATTTTATTAGCTGCTGCTGAAGAATGAACGGGTTTTGCTGGCGGTAGTGGTGCTAATATTTGATTGGGTAATACTGAGATTGAATCAACAGCTTGCAATACTTCTCCTGCTGATTGATAGCGCGCACCAACTGGAAATAGTATCATTTTATCTAAAATTTTTGCCAAGTCCTTGTTGAGATGAACTGTCTTGTTTTTCCAGTTCCATTGCATTTGCATCGGATCGAAAAGTTCATCAAACAAAATTCCATTTATCTCTTTCAGGAAACATCCGGTTAATAACCGAATGCAAGTTACACCAAGACTGTACAAGTCACTCGCTGGAAAAACATGACCTTGCATTTGTTCCGGTGCCGCATAACCAGGAGTGCCAGTTACAGTTCCCACTTTAGTCAAAACACTACCGCTCAATTCCTTGGCAACTCCAAAGTCAATCAATACTAAAGAACCGTGAGAATTTCTAATGATGTTTTCCGGCTTAATGTCTCGGTGAATTACCTTTTGGTTGTGAACAAAATCTAATATCGGTAGCAATTCATTCAGTAATTGTTTAATTTGTTTTTCGCTAAACTTTCCCTGCTGCTCTAATTCTTTTAATAAATCCTCACCGTCTATAAATTCTTGTACTAGATAGAAGCGTTTATTTTGTTCAAAAAATGCCAATAGATCGGGGATTTGAGGATGTTTGCCTAAATCTCGCAGTCTGACTGCTTCTTGTTTGAATAACTGCGTCGCTTTCTGGATGGCGGCATTCCCTTGTAGTTGCGGGAGAAATTGTTTGATTACACAAATTGTATCGAGTCGATGTTCGTCTACGGCTTTGAATGTACGGCCGAAAGCTCCTTCGGAAATGTATTTTACTGCACGGTATCTGTCTCCGAGTAGCAGTTTGTTTCCGCATTTTTGGCAGAATTGGGTGATGGGTGGGTTGGGATGGAGGCAGTCGGGATTAAGGCATTGACTCATAATTTTTTTTGGTTTAATATTTTTAGATTAACATAATTTACCTATTTTAATACCAGTTGCCAACAAGCTACTGTTTGACGATTAGACCCTCGATCCCCCCTAGCCCCCCTTAATAAGGGGGGGACAAGAGTGAACATCAAAGTCCCCCTTTTTAAGGGGGATTTAGGGGGATCGAGACTCTGGTAAAAGCGAGATTTATCATGCTCTCTTTAACTTACTGCTTTAAATTCATCCAATTTAGCTTTTACTGCCTGCATATCTTGCCACATAAACCATTTTGGTGTTTCCGGTTCGCGGGAGGGATTTCGCAACAAGTATGATGGGTGAAAAATTGGCATACACAAACGTCCTTCCCATTCAATCCATTGACCTCGAATTTTACTAATTGGTCGCTTGTCGCTTAACAAACCTTTTAGGGCTGTAGCACCAGTTAATAAAATGATTTTGGGGTCTAAGATGCGAATTTGTTCGAGCAAGTATGGTTTGCAAGCTTCGATTTCTTTTGCTGTGGGAGGGCGGTTGTTGGGAGGGCGACATTTGATGACGTTGGCTATGAATGCGTCGGTTTCTGTGCTCAATTCTACGGATTCTAAAATCTTATCTAACAGTTTGCCCGATCGCCCTACGAAGGGTAATCCGGTTTCATCTTCATTTTGTCCGGGCGCTTCTCCCACAATCAAAATCGAGGCTTGAGGATTGCCGCGCCCGATGACGGCGTGAGTGCGGGTATTTCCCAATTCGCAGCGGTGACAGCGGTTGCAGTGTTCGCCGATTTGTTCCATGTTTTGATAGGTGCCGGCGGGAATGGGAATTTTGGCATTTGCTGGTATTGAGTCGTTTTGGAAAGCAGCACTTTGATTGCTGTCAAAAAGGCTGAGTTGCAAGTCGCTGGACATATGTTTAAACAGTTGATAGTTGACAGTTGACAGTTGATAGTTGATAGTTGATAGTTGATAGTTGACAGTTGATAGTTGATAGTTGATAGTTGACAGCGAAAATCCGATCTAGGTTTTTGCTCTAATTGTGCACCGTCAATTGTCCGCTGTTAAAGATAGAGGGGATTTTGGGGAAGCTAGAGTTATAGTTTAGATCGGGTTTGCTCGTACAGGCAAAAATATGTTCTCTAACCCGTTTTTTGACGATCGCGCCGATGCAGGCGAAAAACTGGCCGAGGCAGTTGCAGGCGAGCTCGGCAAGTTGAATTTAACAACACAGGATACTATTAAACCGATTGTTTACGCCTTGCCGCGCGGGGGTTTGCCGGTTGCTGTACCGATTGCGCGCCGCTTGGGCTGTGCTTTGGATGTGGTTGTCGCCAAGAAAATTACTCGCCCAGATAATTTGGAATTGGCGATCGGGGCTGCAACTGCTGACGGCCAGGTTCTCTGGCAAAAGCAAAATCAGCAAAATTTACGCTTGCAAAAATCAGCACTCCAGCAGGCTGAAAATAGCGCTCAATCTCTGTTGGCAGATTTGGCTTCGGGACGGCCCAATGTCAGCGCAGCGGGGTCTTTGGCGATTTTAGTGGACGATGGGATTGCGACGGGGATGACGGTGGCTGTGGCGGCCCAGGCTTTGCAGTCGCAGCAACCGATGGCTTTGTGGATTTGCGCGCCCGTCGCCCCGCCAGAGTTGATGGGATTTTTGGCCCAAATCGCCGATAAGTTGATTATTTTGGAGACTCCTCACCCTTTTTACAGTGTCAGCCGTTTTTACGCCCAGTTTCCGCAGGTGGAGACGGCGGAGGCTTTGCTGTGTTTGCAGCGACAGATTGAATGGCGATCGTGAGTTAAGCTAGAAGGCTAAATCCAAAAGCTCGATCGTTAAAACATGAGAAGTTGGGAATATTGGTTGAACACTGTGATTCTGTCTAGCCAGCAAAATCCGCCTCGGTTTGTTGAGTTGGTGATGTTGACTTTGGCGATGATTTTTCTCGGGCTGTGGAGTGTAACGTTGCAGTGGCAGTATTTAACGCTGTCTTTGAGTTATATCATTGGTTCCTCTTTCTCAATTTTGGTGCGGGAATATATCGGGCCGCGGCCTCAATTTCAGTGGACTCATTTCACTGCTTTGTTATTGTTAATTATCAGTTTTTATAGTTTTGCTGAATTGATTAGATAGTTGAGAGGTTGTGAAGGAACCACCGGCGGGACGCCTGTTCCACCACAGAATCACCACCACAGAATCACAGGCGAGACGCCTGTTCCACCACAGACTACAGGCGGGAGGATTATTTTAGATTCTAATGGGATTGATGCAAAATTAGGCGATTTCCGGCGGGATCGAAGGCATAGATTTCTAAACCGTGTGAGGCTTTGATAATTTCTCCGGCGGGGGGATATCCTAAGGCCCAGATTCGGGCGATCGCAGTTTCGATATTGCTGACTTCCAAACACAAACTCATGCCTGTTTTGGCTCGATTTGCAAATTCCGATTTGTGGGAATCTTTGGGTTTGAATATGCCGAGTCTCAGGCCGGGGAGTTGAAATTCAGCATAATTATTGGGAATGTAAGGGTTTGGTTCTAGGTCGAGAAATTTGGTGTAAAATTTAACGAGAACTTCTTTGTCAAGGTCTGCTAAAGTCACGAAGGCTGCGCTGTATTGGAAACTCATATAAATGGGTAATGGGTAATTGGTAATTGGAGATTGGGGGAATTGGCAATGGGAAAATCGCTTTACCTATGCAATAGATTCCCCTTCTCAAGTCTTTCGATTACCCAACTTTCAACATCTTCTTCTTGAAGAACCTTTGCACCAAGTTCTGAGTACGTCGAGGTAGCTTGCTGATAATTTTGCTGAGATTCTTGATAGTTATCAGCGTCTTTTTTTGGCGGTAGTGCCATGATTGCAATAGGAAAATTAGGTTGACACTGTTTTACATCAGTAATCATCCAAAACAGAGATTTTTGCAGGTGTTCCGGTATCTTCACCTCAAATGATACACCGTGTGCTGCCAAGTAAGGTTGCCCATTAGCAACAACTGCATCAAACTTGTGAGAGTCTCGACTACCCTGCACGGAATAACTTGTTTTTAGGAGTTCTTTAGCATCATTTTTCACGTACTTTTGAAAAACATTTCTAAATTTAGAAGTGGTCAATCTTGCAGCATCTTGGCGGTCACGTCGATGCGGCTTTTGGGAATTCAAATCTACCAAAAAATTACTAGCAATATCTTCTAGTAAACTATCGACATCTGCTAAGGAGCCACGAGGTTCTGTCCACTGAATACTATTGAGCCAATCCTGGGCAATTTTATTTAAACGTTCCTGATAAGGAGCATTTGGGTTATCCCCAGGAAAAATCAATCCACAGTCAGCAGCTTGGGACATTCGCTGAGCAAACTCTTTCAAGAAAGTAACATCTTCCATGCCAAAATGCCGCACCCGCTCCCAGTTTGTGAGAAACTGAACGCGCACCTGTTCTTCGTTAAAAGCAACAACGCCAATATTAATCCGTTCGTTAGCAATTGGATTGGGAACGTATTGAACGATACTATACTTGCTTGCCATTGTTTCCGCCTTTTTGTCTGACAGTGGCTATAAGAGCGCCAGTAAATCCTGTCTTCTTTTAACAATATACTCTACCATGGTAACACGCTCGTCAATTGTAAATCCCCATTCCCTGGGCGGAGCAGCCACAGCTTGAATAATGCTTTCTTCGCTGACAGCATCGAGAAGCATAAGTCCCTGGCTAATCTCCTCTGGCTTTAGTTGACATTTAGAAACAAGGTGGGGGTTTATCTCAGCATTAGCAGCTTCGAGCAAGTCGCGCTGGTTCCACTTTGGGCCGCCTGGAAAGAAATGACCGTGGTCTACAGAGTAAACTAAATTGGGACGAAAATTTTGATAGATGAATTGACAGTCATTAGCATATACCCATCCGTACAGCAAAATCAGCAAAGCAAACCTTTCGCGGTTTTCGGGCTGGTTTGTGTGCTTGATTTCTTCTCTTTCGGCAGAACATTTAGGGATGTAAAGCGTAGCATGAGCCGTTCCAGGAGTAAGATAAGAAAATCTAGAATCTTCAGCAATTAGTTCCTCATAAATTTCAACAATACAAGGTTCTCCCACAGGTGCTCCGATTGCGATACCGAGTCTTGCTACCACCTGATCGTTGACGATTTGACGCCCTGCTTGTTGCCCCTTGATGACATATTCCCGCTTATCAATGCCCCGTGCTAAAACTGGACGTGCGGCAGAAGCCCACCCTGAATGAAAGGTAATGATAATTATCGGATCTTCAGCTCGATCGATTCCGGCTTCTAAACAATCTTTCCACCTTTTTCTTCTCTCTTGCTTAGTCTCTGCACTATCGCTCACAATAATTTTGCAGTCATAAATTTGCTGGAAAATTATACATTATCACTTTAGATAGCAAGACTCAACGATTTTTTTTCTCGTGCTGCGAAGGAGACAAAGGAAGAGGAAAGCAAGAGTTCGCGAAAAATTCGGCAAGGATTGCTACACATTCTTAAAATCCGCCAATTCGTCCAACTATTTTGATTTTACCTTGTTCGTCGCTTTTGAGAATCACAGCTTCGCCGCTTTGGGGAACAATATTTGTAATTGCTGTAATATTTACTTGATGAGTTACCATAATAATAGCGCCTTTTGTGTTGCGGTTGTCAACAATTAATTTGCGGATTGTCGCTGTTTGTCGGGCTTCTTGGCTGCTGTCGCTAAAGAACGAGTTAAGTGTTCTTAATGGCTCGACTTTGCCTAAATTTATTAGTTTTGCTGTTTCCAGACACCGACACCACTGACTTGATAAAACTCTGGCAATTTTGATGTTGCGGTTGCGAAATTCGGCTCCAATTTGCTGGGCTTGGGTTCTTCCCTGGGCTGATAAGTTGCGCTGGGTGGAACAGTCGCCCAATTTAAAGTTAGCAGGATCTCCGGTTCCAGGGGCGATCGCGTGTCGCATTGCCACCACCAACCCTGTCTCGCCCCGCTGCAACAGTTGCCATCCCGCTTGAGTCTGGGCGTTGGTTGCTGCGTCAGAAGTTGCAGTTGCATTGATTATGCCGATCGACAATACTAAAGCTAGCGAGCCGAAAAACCATTGACCGTTGAGGTGAATCCGCACAGCCATTGTTCCAGAACCTAGAAATTATCTTATCATATTGTAATACAACAAATATTTCTCTATGGAACTCACCAATTTTATTGCTCTGTCTGTCATTGTTGTGGCTGCCCTGGGGATTGGCATGGGAACAATGACTTGGGCTTACTCCGGTAAGGGCAGCATTTCGGTACTGTTTAAAGAACCTATTTTAAACTCGCCAGAATTTCCCGATACTGACAGCGGTAGGAAAGCTGCGGCTTATTTCCAAGCTGGAATTGAGGCTTATCAGTCGGGAAATTACCGCAAAGCTGAAGATAAATTTACTAGCGCCATACAAGAGGTTTCAACGGCAGAGGCTTACCACAATCGCGGTTTGATTTTTGCGAATTTGCGATCGGATGGTGAGGCTGTTGCAGATTTGATCCGTGCTAGCGAATTATACCAAGAGCAGGGTAATGGAAGTGCGATCGACAGCATCAAACAAAACCTGGAAGCGTTGAAGCAGCGCAAGTTAGAACGGGAGAAGCAAAAATAGATCAAAAAATAATAACGAAATTCCCGGCTTTTTTAAGAAGTCGGGAATCAGAGAGGGCAAGCTGAATTTACGTTTGCTGCCAATCAAATTTAAATATTAGTTATGATTTTAAAATAGTCTTGTATCTTCGATTCTGTCAATTTGAGCAATCAACATTTCTCGGCTACAAGCAACGTGTCGATAATTAGTAATTGGATCGTAAGCTTCCCATTCTTGAGTTACTTCGCGGTCTTGCCACATAAACCATTCGCGGTAAATTTCGCCTTCATCAATATCGGCGCATACAGCCAGCCAATCATCTCCTCCCAAACTGCTGTAATCTCCTCCCACTAAGTCGATCCAAGCAGCAGCGATACAATAGTCCATGTTACTGTGAGAATTCATCCCATGATTGTTGGAATTAATTTTTTGAGAGTGTACGGAAGTTTCGGGGAAGCAAAGAGTAGATTTCATATGTATTTCCTGAATGTCATGTTGTTACTTTAGAAAAAATCCCTGAGTCATGGTGTTCGCCAAATGCCACTATCCGTACCTTCACACTTTTTCGCTCGATCGCGGATGACGGGCGATCGCACTCAAACGTTTGTCCTGTATAACTTGAGAGTGTGTTTCTGCGTACAAGCAACAGACGCTAAATTCAGCCAATTCGCCAACTGGCACAAGGGCGAAGCTGGAACCCATAGTTAGGAATCACGGACTAAGGTTATACTTGCTGAGGGGGTTAGTTTCAGTACAGTTTGCAAAGTCGATCGATAATTAATCAGGTCAATATGCTAGAGCTTCACTGCCATACAACTTACTCCGACGGTACTCTCACCCCCAGCCAACTCGTAGCAGCCGCCGCTGCCTCAGGAGTTAGGGCTTTAGCCATCACGGATCACGATACGATGTCGGGTTGGGACGAAGCCTTCGCCGCCGCTAGCTTGTACAATCTAGAAATAGTACCAGGGCTAGAACTCAGTACGGTACATAACGGTCGATCGCTGCATATTTTAGGTTTTTATCCCGATGCAAATAAGCTGCGAGATCCTTTGAAAGCGCGCCTGGAAGGACGGTTTCGGCGATCGCAGGAAATGGTAGAAAAACTAGCAGCAATGGGATACGCGATCGAACTGCCAACAACATCCCCAGGAATGGCACCGGGAAGGCCTCACATTGCCTCTGCACTGGTAAAAGCGGGTCACGCAAAATCATCGCGAGAAGCCTTCGATAGGTGGCTGGGAGACAACGGCCCGGCTTACGTGCATTACGAGAAATTCTCGATCGCAGAAGGCATCGATTTACTCAAGAGTTGCGGCGCAGTACCAGTCTGGGCTCACCCTTATTTGTTTCGCGGCGGCGCTGTTGAGGAAGTCTTGAAAGAATTAGTAGATGCTGGTTTAATGGGAGTTGAAGTATACCATCCCAGCCACAGTTCCAGCCAAATTCATAAGTTAAAACAATTGTGCCTCGATCGCGGTTTGCTGATGACAGGTGGCAGCGATTATCACGGCCCCGAAGTAGAAAGAAATGAAAGGAAAGGTGTTGAAACTACTCACTTGAATATGCTGCATATACCGTTAGAATTGCTCGAACCGATTAAAGTTGCAGCGGCGAGTTTAAAATAGTTTGTAACTTTTTGGGCGGGCTAGAAGCCCACCCCACAATAATTTGAGTATAACTGTAGGGTGCGTGACTCAGTTTTTATCAGAGTAAATCTGAATAATCAAGTCATTCTGACGCACCCTACTACTGCGGTTTCTGTATCAATAAAATATTGGGCAAAAACTCTACTGAAAACCAATAAAAATCAAAATCAACATAAATTAATGTGAAGTTAGCGAGCAACTTCTGTTGAGCTAATGTTAGGGTGGTAGTAGCGTTCAACTACTCAATGGAGCTGATTATGAGTACAGAAGACAGAGCAAAGGCGATCGGCAAAAACGTAGAAGGCAAAGCTCAGGAAATTTTCGGTAACATCACGGGCAATAAAAAAGACCAGGCAGAAGGCAAAGCGAAACAAGCGGAATCCGCCGCCCGCCACGCAGCAGAAGATGTGAAAGATGCGGTAAAAAATCTGACGGATAAGGCCAAAAGGGCGATCGACAAATTGTAAGCTGTCGGGCATCTAGATTGTATTTGTGGGGCGGGCTTCCCGCCCGCCCCAAAAGATTTTAATCAAAATTAAATCTAAGATTTAGAGGCGTCTGGGCAGATAAAATATTAAAGCTATTCCTTATTAAGAGGTATGAATGGATTCTATTAGAGTGGAAAGATTACGCTGTCTGGCTGACACTGGCTATATTGAGTTAAAGCCTATAACTGTTCTTCTTGGGCAAAACAGTTCAGGTAAGAGTAGTTTTCTGCGTATTCTTCCTCTATTGAAACAAAGCCTAGAATCTAGAACAACTGGGCCAATACTTTGGTCAGGTCGCCTAGTTGACTTCGGTAATTTTGAGGATGCTCATCAAACAGGAGCAGAAGATAATATTGAATTTTCTTTTAACTTCAAGCTCGAATCAAGACAGTTTCCCTCTGCTAGAGATTTTTCTTACTTTCTTTTTTCGGGAGAAGCAAAGATTTTAAACACTTGTGATATAACGTTAACTCTCCAAGTCTCAGAAAATAAAAAGAAAGAAACAACAAGAACAAGTAGAATCTTTTTGCAGCTTGAAGATTCAAAAATCCAATTATCTTTTGGTGAGGATGATTCTCTAACGGACTTTTTCGTAAATTCATTTAACGTTTTAAATTTGGGTAATAAATATGTTACTAGAAAATTTGACAGGAGTCTGATTCTGCCAACTATTACTGAAAGTGAGCAAAAAAAAGAATATGAATTTGAAAAATCATCCTCACTATCTCCTGGTTTTGTGAGATATCGTTCTCGCTTCAGAGCTTTATTTCAAGCTTTGATAGACAAAACCAAAGAGACGGCTCATCATGCAACTAAGTTAGAGACTATTATTCAAATGGCACTCTCTTTTGGTCTCGGCAACTCAGAAAATATGTTAAAAGATATTCAAGAAAATAATATTGCTGGCAAATCTTGGAAGAATAAAACTAAGAATTGGACAGTTGAGACAAAAGATTTTAAAGATTTAAGGGATCTGATTATCGCAAATGCGATACCTTTTATTCTTGAAAAATGTGATGATACACTAGCGAACTTCTCAAAGAATATTAGCTATATTGGGCCAGTACGAGCTACAGCAGAGCGTTATTACCGAACTCAAGATTTAGCTGTTGATGAAGTGGATTACCAAGGTAATAATCTTGCAATGTTTTTACGCAATCTAACTGATTCAGAAATGAAAAACTTTTCTACCTGGACTTTAGATAATTTTGGATTTAAGCCATCAATTAAATCTAGCCTTGGTCACATTTCAGTAAAAATTCGTTCTAAAAATTCTGATAAATACCTGAATGTTGCTGATACTGGATTTGGTTTTTCTCAAATTCTTCCTGTTATTACTCAATTATGGTTACTAAGTTCATTTCGTCGAGTAAACCGAGGAACAATAACCTACGCTATTGAGCAACCTGAGTTACATCTTCATCCCCGTCTGCAAGGAACTTTAACAGATGCATTGGTTAAGTCAATCAAAGCAGCTAAGGAGAAGAAGATTCAGCTACGTTTAATGATTGAAACCCATAGTGAAGTATTGGTAAATCGCCTCGGACAATTAGTTTCCGAAGGTAAAATTTCTCCTGATGAAATCAACATTGTTTTATTTGAGCCATGCGATAAACCAGGAGAAGTAAGAATAAGAAACTCTCAATTCAATTCAGATGGGTATCTTTTAAACTGGCCGCTAGATTTTTTCGAGATGGAACTTGTATAAATGCTAATTTTGATTGATAGCTCTGTAGTAGATAAGGGAGATGAAAATACTTGGGACGATGAGACTGTTTTGGCTTTAGAAAATCTTGCATCTGCCCGTCGGGAAGGTAAGCATATAGTAATGGCTAAGAGAGAAACTTTTAAAAAAATTGCTCAATGCTCTCGTTTATCTCAATTTGCTAGAAAAATTTACCATAAGTTATACAACCAATCTACACAATTTCAATCCTATCTTTCGGCGGTAACAAGATATATTGAAATTGTTAATCCTTGTTATGAACCAGCAGTGATTTCTGATTCAGGTAAGCAAATTATTAAAGTTGGCCCACGTTTTTTTAATGATTCAGAGTCTGTACAGAAAACCATACTCTTGTGTGAAAATAGTGATGATGCTGTTTTATACGAAATTATAGCAAAAGTTTATCTTATATGGAAAAAGATGAATGTAAAAATAGTATGCGAACCTAGAGGTGGTGGTGGTAATACAATTTCTAGTGAGTATATTAATATTCAAAAATTTAAAAAACGCTTTTGCCTTTGTATTGTAGATAGCGATAAAATTGCTCCTGATGGAAATCTAGGCTCGACGGCATCTCGCCTCCAAGCTTTGAGCGATTCTACTTGTATAAATACGGAAAATTTTATTCTTGATTGCCGTGAAGTTGAAAACTTAATACCTAATTCAATTTTATCTGAACTGTGTTCCAAAAATCAGGAAAGACTCAAAGCATTAAAATTTTTTGAAGATATTAGTAGTAGTGCAGTCGATATTAGGTATTTTTTAGATATAAAAAAAGGAACTAGAATGAAGGAAGTTATTCAATCAAGTAACCCTAATATTAAGTCTTTTTGGGAAGTAAAGATTTCTATGAGTCCCCATATATTAAGTTGTATAGATAATTGGTGTCAAGTTAACTGGCAATGCAGTAGTAGTGGAGAATGTCAATGTAAAATCTCACTGGGATTTGGAGAAAGTACGCTCAGCAATACCGTTGAATATCTTAAACAAAAAAGTCCTCATGAGATTGCCAGAATAATTGATAAGTCCATGGTTTCTGATTGGGAAAAGATGGGACAGGTTGTGATGAACTGGTGCATTGCTGAAAGTCCTATTCGTGCTTGATACTTTGCTATTACTTGTTTATTTATAAAGGCGAAGCGCCTAAATCTGCGGTTAAAAATCCGGTTCCGCAGCTAAAAGTTCGATCGCCAAATCCATCTTATCCTTCCCCCGCGCCAGAAAACCTTCGCACTCCTGCAAACACTCCACAGCCACCGCAAACTGCTCAAAAACCTCCTCTAGAGGCAACTCTCCCGACTCCACTCGATCGATAATCGCCTCAATGCGATCGACCGTTTCCTCATAATTCCAGCCAGACTGACGCAACTGCGAGTTAACCATAACATTTATTCTGCATCCAAAACTTCCACAATCTTAACCTTCAGCACACCGCGACTCAACCTCACCGTCAACTCCTCGCCCAATTCCAAACCCTCAGTTT
The DNA here is from genome assembly GCF_020738665.1 of Microcoleus sp. PH2017_08_TRC_O_A. Lineage (NCBI taxonomy): Bacteria > Bacillati > Cyanobacteriota > Cyanophyceae > Oscillatoriales > Microcoleaceae > Microcoleus > Microcoleus sp. PH2017_08_TRC_O_A. The sequence continues at coordinate 6,327 of NZ_JAEQCE010000028.1, read as the reverse complement.
GGCGGACAATCGTACCGTCACCTTGGATTACCGCCGCATAACCCCTTTCCAAAACCGCCGCCGGATTTAGCGCCGCTAACTTTTCTTGCAATATCTCCAGTTTACCAGTTGCTTGCCGCAAAGTTCGCGATGTCGCAGGCAACCGTTTTAAGCGATTTTGTAGCTGTTGCAAATGCTGTTCTTCTTGCTGAAATCTTGCCCTCACAACACTTGCTAAATTCAGCATTCTCTGCCTGTGTTCCCAGTAAATATTTGCCAAAATTGGTACGGCTTGAGTAGCGGCCGCCGTCGGAGTATGCGCTCGTTTATCTGCTACTAAATCTGCCAGAGATTCGTCTCTTTCGTGGCCGATGCCTGTAATAATTGGAATTGTGCAATTCGCGATCGCCCTGACGACTCTTTCATCGTTAAAACAAGCCAAATCCTCCGCAGAACCGCCGCCCCGCCCTAAAATTATGACATCCGCCCTACCGTCCAATTCTACACGGGCGATCGCCCTAACAATCGCAGCAGCAGCCAAATCCCCCTGCACCAAAGTGGGCGACAGCAACACCTGCAAACCCGGATATCTCTGTGCTAACGTGCGCTGAATATCCCCCCACGCAGCGCCAGTATCCGATGTCACCACCGCCACAATCTGCGGGTGTGCGGGAATCGGGCGCTTTCTGGCGCGATCGAAGAAACCCTCAGCTTCCAAGCGCGATCGCAATTGCTGCAACCGCAAAGCCTCCAATCCTTCGCCACCCGGTAGCGATTTGGAAACAATCAACTTGTAATCCCCGCGAGGTTCGTAAACCTGAATGCTTCCGAAAACCAGCAATTGCTCGCCTTTTACGGGCATTCGTCGCAAGTTTTGCTGTTGATAAGTCCACACCACGCAGGTAATCGCAGCGCTTGTGTCGGGATCGCGTAGAGTGAAATAACAGCCGCTGGAATGCCGCGAAACGTTGGACACCTCGCCCGTTAGCCAAATCGATCGCAGGTGGCGATCGCCCTCCAGCAATTCTTTCAGGTATGATGTTAGTCCGCCCACCGATAACGTTGTGTCAGGGAAAATTGAATTCATTAAACAATTGTAGATTTGAGATTTGAGATTTGAGATTTAGGCTACTATATCTAAGGTATTTATTTGTAGGTCTATCCTCTGCGAGGGCTTCTCTACCGGCGAAGGTAAATTAACAGCAAACAAACTAATGATATCAGATGTCATGACTTCGATGAATGTGCTGCGCCAAGAGGCTGCGGCGATCGGCATTACTGATGCCGAAGCCAGAAAATATGGCGATCTCAGACATAAAAGAACTTGGTCTTTGGCGATCGAACATCACCTCTCGATGCAAGATTTTGCCGATCGCGAAGCCCTCGAAGAAGATCGCACAGCATCCGATTCTGACAGCGCACTCAGCCGCTCTCAGACTGAAGAGTCGAAAGACTACGGCATTCAGCTAACGGCGAACCTGGGTGAATCTGGAGTCAAAACAGATAACAAAACAGCATCTGGGGCTTCGTTGCAACAGCCAGGAATGGCGATCCTCTTCGAGGGCTTCGCTAACGGGCGATCGCCCAACAATTCCGATTACCGCACCAACCCAAACAGAGGTTTTAAACAAGTAGTTCAAAACCACATTAAAGCATTGACAATTGCCTCAGCATCCCGCACAATTCAGCTAAATTCACAACTCAACAATTGGGTTTGTCCCGAGTGCAGCCCCGAGGGCGAATCGGGTTGTCACCTGTGCGCCGGAGAAGGCAATGTCAGCGACATTGCAGCTATTGGCTGGACACTAGCTTATATGGAAATGTTGGGATGTTCTGCTCGCGAAATAGAACCGCTCAGGAAATTTTCGCCTGCGTCCGAAACTCTAGAATTGAATTTAAAATCTTGTGTTGCTATCAAGAAAAGTACCGAAGTTTTAGCGCGTACTAATTGGTAATTGGTAATTGGTAATTGGTAATTGGTAATTGGTAATTGGTAATTGGTAATTGGTAATTGGTAATTGGTAATTGGTAATTGGTAATTGGTTCTCAAAAAAGTGAGGTATGCCCTATGCCCGGTTTGCCCTATGCCCAATCGTCCGCGAATCTTTCGCTCGAAAGGCTATAATATCAAATCATCATCATATCATTTCCGGTCGCTGACAAACAACACGGATTCTAGTTTTTTTAAAGCAACTTCTAAATCGTCGTTGACAACTTGGAAGTCGAATTCGCCCGCAGCTTCAATCTCCTCTTTAGCCCGCAGCAACCGACGGGCGATCGCAATTTCGGAATCTTGACCCCGACTCCGCAGCCTGCGCTCCAATTCTTCCCAAGAAGGAGGTAAAATAAAAATTCGCAAAGCTTCAGAAAACTTATTTCTAATTTGCCTTGCTCCTTCGAGTTCAATTTCCAGGATTACCCATTTTCCCTCGCCGATTCCCTGTTTGAGAGCAAAAAATGGAGTACCGTAAAAATTGCCAGCAAACTCAGCCCATTCAGCCAATTCGCCAGCCTCAACCATTTCCTCAAAACGGCTGCGGCTGACAAAATAGTAGTGTTGTCCCTCAATTTCTCCCTCGCGGGGCTTACGAGTTGTCACCGATACCGAAAGATATAATTCGGGATGGCGGTTGAGGAGCGATCGCACTAGGGTGCCTTTCCCCACACCGCTAGGCCCCGTCAGAACAATTAATTTACCGGATTTCATTTTTAGAAGAGAAACGTGTCACAATTTGAGTTTTCGCTTACTCTAGACTGTAAGTGCTCAAATTGCAACCAACAAACCTCAATCATCCCGACCTTGACCGTCTTTGCCGATCGCAAAACGATTAGCAACCGTTTCCGGCTGAATCGCCGAGAGGATAACGTGACTCGAATCAGTAATAATTACCGCCCTCGTGCGGCGGCCGTAAGTAGCATCAACCAGTTGTCCGCGCTCCCGCGCATCAGTAATTATACGCTTAATTGGCGCTGACTCGGGACTGACAATGGCAATCACTCGGTTAGCCGACACAATATTACCAAAGCCGATATTAATTAATTGAATATCCATGAATATCTCAATCTATAGGTGAACAAGTAACTATCAATCCTTACTTATTATCATATATAAATACATTTTTTCTGGCAAGTTAAAATTATTCATAACAAAAAGTTTTAAATTTTCACCTTCATTTTTTGCTCTTTTTTGAAGCAGAGTCTGCCAATCTTTATCAAAACTTTAAAAAACTACCGCTGGTGACCGCTGGATGTTAAAGATTCGGTAAAATTCTCAATTTTTCGTTGCGAATAAAAGCTTTAGCTGTATGGAGAAAACCGCCAGTAAATGTTGCGAAATATAAAGGAAGTTTCAGGTGGAGGGAAAGTTAAGTACCATCACTGATTAATGATAGAAAATATTCACGAAAGGCAGTTTATACTGACAGTATTGAGATTGATGCTGCTTTGATGGGCCTTCAAGCTAATCCAAAAGCTGCTGGCGATTACCTACGGGATAGCCACGTGGCGCATACATCATCCCCAATTTTTCACAAAAAGATTGGGGATGATGTGCCAAACTACAGATGTTTGTTGCATGATGTTCTACAAAAAAAATGTTTCGTAGTGAGGACTTTAGTCCTATTAATACCAATTTAAAAGTGTTACTATAACCCTTCGATATTGTTCTTATAAAATTAGGTACGTTGTTGGGCTTTAGCCCTCTTTAGAAGTATAGATAAAGAGGGCTAAAGCCCAACAACGTACCTTTATTTATTAATATGAAAGTTGCGTCTAATACGCCATCCGAACTTTAAGGGATTAGGGATTAGGGGGAATCTACCTTAAGTGAACTGTATTGGATTATATGTAAATAAAAATTATAGGACTAAAGTCCTCACTACAAACTTTTTAATCCCGCTTTTTAGCGGGATTAATGCAGATGAATTTACCTGCATTAATCCTCAATTATTGGACAGTTTGTTAAGCCGCAACTAAACCGCTGTGTCTCAACAAAGCTTTAGTGCTCGGTTCGCGTCCCCGGAATGTTTTAAACACTTCCATCGGGTGCAAACTGCCGCCCAATCCTAACACTGTATCTCGGAAGAGTTTACCTGTAGAGGCGATCGCACTTTCATCTTCCAAACCCGCCTCCTCAAACGCCGCAAAAGCATCAGCACTAAGGACTTCCGCCCATTTATAGCTGTAATAGCCCGCCGCATAGCCGCCCGCAAAAATGTGCCCGAAAGCGCACAAAAATGCGTCTTCTTCCAGAGGAGGCAACACAGTTGTCGTTTTAGCGATGCGGTTGCGGACATCCGCCACAGTTTCGCTGCCGCCCGATCGATAGCGGTGGTGCAATTCAATATCAACACTGCTAAAATGTACTTGCCTGAGCATGGCACTGCCGCTCATGTAGTGGCGCGCTGCTAACAGCTTTTGGTAATAGTGTTCCGGCAAAGTTTCCCCAGTTTGGTAATGTTTTGCCATCCCGAACAAAGTCGCCCTATCGTAACACCAATTTTCCATAAATTGACTTGGCAACTCCACCGCATCCCACTCAACATTATTGATGCCAGAAGCCCCCGGATAGTCTACCGTTGTTAGCATATGCTGCAAACCGTGGCCGAATTCGTGAAACAAAGTTTCTACTTCCACAAAAGTCATTAAACTCGGTTTCCCATCAACCGGAGGGCTTTGGTTGCACACCAAATACGCCACAGGTAAGCGCGTTGTTGTTTTTCCCGCTTCCACAAACTTAGCGCGCACCACGCACTCATCCATCCAAGCACCGCCGCGCTTTTCTTCCGGGCGGCTGTAGGGGTCTAGATAGAAATTGGCGATCGCATTTCCGGCTTCATCATCTATTCTAAAATAGCGCACGTCTTTGTGCCAGACAGGAGCTTGACCGTCCGTCGCCGTTACCGTCACGCCGAACAGCCGCTTTACTAATCCAAATAACCCCTCCAATACCTGCGGCAAAGCAAAATAAGGGCGCAATTCTTCGGCACTAAAAGCAAACTTTTCTTCCCGCTGCCTTTCCGACCAAAAACCGACATCCCAGTGCTTCAAATCCGCAGCTTCCGGCGCACCTTTAGAGGCAGCAAAAGCTTTCAATTCTTCTAAATCTTTGACAGCAGCATCGTAGCTAGCCAAGCGCAATTCTTCTAACAAAGCTTCCACTGCTGTAACGTTAGGAGCCATTTTGCTCGCCAAGCTCAATTCGGCATAACTGCTAAACCCGAGCAAAGCAGCTTTTTCGTGGCGCAGTGCTAAAATGCGATCGGTCAAAGGCCAGTTATTCAAATCTCCACTGCTAGCTCTGCCGATCAAAGCTTTGTACAACTTTTCGCGCAAATCGCGGCGAGTGCTGTGCTGCATGAAAGGCCCGTAACTCGGAAAGTCTAAAGTAATCCGCCAAGGGCCATTTTCGGCATCCGCATTTTCGGCGCCGGCACTGCGAGCCGCTTGAGCTGCTAAACTCAACAAACTCGGCGGTAAACCGTCAATTTCGTCTTTGTTTGTGAGGGTGATACTGAAAGCTTTGGTAGCGTCGAGGACGTGATTGGAAAATTGAGTAGTAATTTCTGCCATTTCTAATTGAATGGCATTGAAACGCTCTTTTTGCTCGCCTTCTAAACCGACGCCGGAGAGTTGAGCATCTCGGAGGGAGGCTTCGACAATTCGCTGTTGAGCTGGCTCTAAACTGTCCCAATTTGGGCTGGCCCGCAGTGCTTTAAAACCTTCATAAAGCGGTTTGCTCTGACTGAGCTTGCTCGCAAATTTTACTACTTCTGGCTGCACTGTTTCGTGAGCCGATCGCAATTCCGGACTATTTTTCACCCCCATCAAATGTCCGACAATGCTCCAAGTCCAATTTAAACGCTCTCCGAGCCGCTGCAATGGTTCTACCAAGCCGCTCCAAGTCGGCTCAACAGAGGCTTCTAAGGCAGCTAACTCGGCTTCTAGTTCCGTCAGCAGTTGCGTAACGGCGGGGACTACGTGTTCTGGTGCGATCGCATCAAACGGTGGCAATCCTTTGCCAATTAATAACGGGTTATCAGTAACAGTTACGGTTGCGGTCATTTAATTTTCTTGTAACAGGTTGAAAACAGGTGAACTAGACAGATTACCTTTTCAATTTGTAACACAGTTGTCTAAAAAATTCGACTCCAGCCGGGAGAGGGGGAGAGGGGGAGAAGGGGAGAAGGGGAAAATCTTCCTTCTGAGTGATGACTAATGACCAATTACAACTGCCAACTATCAACTGCCAACTGCCAACGGGAGCATCTCATTTTTTAAACAAGCATTTTTTATTATAGTGCGAGCGTCCCCGCTCGCGAGTATTGCAATACTCGCGAGCGGGGACGC